>NZ_JARVXG010000021.1 GCF_029848115.1 Methanobacterium formicicum
TAAGTACTTTCCGGAGTTCATTACGGTTAACGGGATTGTGGTTAATCAGGCTACTTTCTTAGAGTTGTTAACTGAGGCTTTGCTGAAGATTGGTAACGGTGATACCAGTACACTGACTCTGGTTAATGTTAAACAGCCGGGAAGTGGCACAGAAACGGTTACTCCCGGGACTTTTAATGAAACAGAGTATTTAGCTCTGGCACAGACCATTCAAACTTACATAGTGGGTAATGGTCAGGCCCCGGCAACCATCAGCACCAGTCTAGGGAATGTGAAATTTGAGTCTTTAATCTACCTGTACTCCCGTGTGCTAAGTAATTACAAGGAAGATAGCAACAAACTTCCGGCATTAGTTACCATTCGCTCCTGGTCTACCACAAACATGCCCATTATGGATGAGTTCTTCACTGTAGAACAAATCACTAAAGCGGCCAATGATGTTAAGAGATTTGTGGAGGGAAACAAGTACTTACCCGAGTACATCACCGTCAATGGAGTGATGGTTAACCAGTCACAGTTCCTGTACTTAATTGCCACCGCAACTTTGCACATCAACAGCGGTGATGCCTCGTTGATAAGTCTTATAAGTGCCAGCGTACCTGGAACTTCCAGTGAAACCGTAACTGGGGGTAGTTTACTTTCCAGTGAATACTTAACTCTCGCCAATACCATCAAAAACTACATTGAATCCAATCAAAAAGCACCAAGTTCGGTTTCCACATCTCTGGGAACCATGAGTTATCAGTCCTTACTGTACATGTACTGCAGAATACTCAACCTTAACAGTGTAAATCAGGATTTACCTATTGTAATTAACGTGAAACCCTGGAAAACAGCAAACATACCCATAACTGATAAAACGAGTTTCACAGTTGCCGAAATAACCAGTGCAGCTGTTGATGTCAAAAATTTTGTGGATGGAAACGGTTACATGCCTGAATGGATAACCGTGGGGGGAGTAGCCCTCAACCAGACCCAATTCCTGCATCTACTGGCTGCAGCCACCATCTTGATCAACAGTTCCAGTTCAGGTTCTGTTAATCCAGTAACTGCGGTCCTACCTTCTACAACAGTTAATGATGCATTAACTTCTGGTAATTTAAGCACAGATAGTTATGTACAGTTAGCTCAATATATCAAAAGTTATATTGAACAGAATAAGGAAGGACCCAGCAGTATGACGGTTTCTCTGGGAACAGTGAGTTTTAAATCCCTTATCTACATGTACAGCCGGGTGCTTCAGCAGTACAACCTGCACAAGACCTTGCCGGCTACCATAATACTAAAGGGATGGACCACCCAGAACATACCCATCTACGACGACTACTTCACCAACCAGGAAATCAGTAAAGTGGCCACCGATGTACGGGCTTTTGTGGATGGAAACGGTTTCATGCCGGAATACATCACCATAAGCGGAGTAGTAATTAATAGGGCCCAGTTCCTGTACCTATTAACCACGGCAACAGTAAAAATTAACAACAACGACAACTCCGTCACTTACCTGCAAAAAGCCAGTGTTTCCGCCAACAGTGATCAAACATCTTCGGGTAGCATGGGACTCACCGAACTGGTGCAAGTAGCTCAGAGTATTAAAACATACCTGGAAACCAACCAAATTGCACCGACCTATGCCTCGACTAGTCTGGGTCAAATGGGATTCTACAACCTCATTTACACCTACAGTCGTCTACTGGATTACTACAACACCAATCAACAGCTGCCATCTTCGGTAACTGGAATCAAATCATGGGCAATGGTAGTTTATAAACTACCTGCTGGATTTGAACAGTACCTGGCAGCTACTGCCAACTGCCAAGCGGATAATGCAGCCATCATTGCCCTGGCCAACAGTATAACTGCCGGAGCATCCACCCCTTACCAAAAAGCAGTGCTGATCTTTAACTGGGTTAGAGACAACATCGGCTATGAGTTTTACTACAACACGGTGAAAGGTGCTGTAGGTACTTTAAACTCCGGTGGGGGTAACTGTGTGGACACTGCTCACTTGTTAATAGCTCTGGAAAGAGCAGCAGGAATACCTGCCAGATACGTCCATGGGTACTGTCAATTCAGTAGTGGTAGCTGGTACGGGCATGTCTGGGCAATTCTTTATGTCGACGGGCAGTGGCTAGTTGCAGATGCCACCAGTTCTAGAAATCAGCTGGGAGTTATCAACAACTGGAACACGGCAACCTACACCTTTAAAGGCTACTACACCAGTCTACCCTTCTAAAACCAGGAGCTAAAATGATTAAAAAATCAACAAGGCTCCTGGTTTTATTGGCGGTGATGTTAACCGTGTTAACCGTGGTGGCCTTGGCACTCTTTGCCGCGGGAATACCAGAGAACAACACTGAACACCAGGAGAACCAGAAAATACCCGAAAACAACAGAACCAATGTCACTATATCTCCAGAAGAAGCCCAAGAGATAGCCGCGAAATTCGTTAAAGAAACAGGTGCCCAGGTAGGAACACCACAACTCAGTGAAATAGAGGGACAACTGGTATACACAGTACCGGTAATAAGTAATGGAACCAGTATAGGTGAAATAACCATTAGTGCCATAACTGGGAAGAATATGGGTGGTGCTGGAGGAGTTTTATAATCTAGAACTCCTCCTGACTATTCATTTTCAACCTTCAAAACCATTTTTTTATTTTTTTTATTATAAAATCATTAAGGGTTTTTTTAGAAAATATACTAATGAACTAACCTTCACTATCTCACAATTCTACTGCTCTTTTTCAGCTTCTTCTTTCAGGGCCGGGTTCATCATTTCAAAACCAGTGGCCGTGTTTTTAAGCAGACCGGATCCCAGTGGAACTAACAGTCCGGTAAAAACTTCTTTCTGGATAAATAAGGTCTTATCTTCATTTATTTCTTCGGTGGTCCAGCTGTGTTCTCCATCAAAGAGTCTCCGTACCCCGAGCACCCCCAGCCATCTTAATTTTTTACCAGGCTTATACTCCAGGATTTCTGGCTTAATGGTCATTCCCCTGGAATTCGGGGGGTTTATAAAGATTTCGAGCTTTGCTCCCTCCTGGAGGTTTCCGGAAAATCGTTTCATAAAGGGATTCCACTGGGGGAATCGGTCGAAATCATTCAGTATACTCCACACTGCCCTGGCCGGAGCATTGATCTCGATTTCAGTGTAAATTTCTTTCATACTAATCTATTTGTTTTTATATCATTAAATTCTATCATCGAAGTTTCTATGGATATTCCTGGCCACCCTCAGTGCCAGGGCCGCGGTGAGTAATATGGTGGGCAATCCCTGGGAATGTGGTGCCAGGGAAAGATCAGCCACCCACAGTCCATCTGGGAGCCATGAAGGTTTCATATCAGGTACATCCTCCTTTTTAAGGGGAACTGTTCCCCCCAGATGCCCTCCATTAGGAACACCTCTAACAAAGGGTCCGGAAATTCCAGCTCCTTCCATAACTTCCTGGGCCTGGCTGATGGCCCTATCCAATCTCTGCTGGTCATGGTCAGTCAAGGATTTGTCAACCCTTCCATCCTCATAAACCGCGCCTTCTTCAACATCGGCCAGTTTAACCATCAATCCAACCCGATCCTGGATGGGAACTTTCCTCCAGGGTTTGTGGAAGTAATGGGAGAGGATATCGGGGTAAGGGGATAGAATGTAATCTTCCTGCTGGGTGTACCAGGCCATGGGTGGTTCTTCCAGTTGCCGGGCACCAGGTAAGACTCCCCCCAGGGTTAAGACGATGTCTACCCACAAATGATCCTCGGCCTTTAAACCGGAGTTTTTGAGTATCTGAGCAGTTCCAATACCTCCTGCTGATAGAACCACCACATCTGCATGGTATTGTTTACTGTCCCTGGTTACAACACCAGTTACCCTTCCCTTTTCGATGATAACCTTTTCCACTGGAGACCTGCTCTTAAGGATGGCCCCATTCCGCACAGCTTCATTAAGGAACTTCCGTGAATCCCAACGCGCTCCACGGGAACATCCAAGCTCACAAAGACCACAATAATTGCATTTATCCTTATTAACAACTTTAGGGGTGGGTTTCGGATTTAAACCCAGATTTTCCGCAGACTGGAACATATCCTGGGTCACTGGCCTCCAAGTATCCGGGGGAATGATAGTGGGATTTAACTCACCCTCCAGTTCATCGTATTCCGGGGTTAAATCCAGACCAATCTCTTCCAATCCCTGATCTGCTCTCACCAGGTTACCACAGGATAAGACAGTTGACCCTCCTGTTGTAAGGCCCCTCACCAGTATCAGTTCCCGGGAAGAGCGCTGTATGTCCATGGAGGGGAAGAAATGTTTGAAGGTACCTTCTCCTCCCAGGAGTCCGAAACGGCGCAGTGGCTCTGCCCAGGATATATGTCGGGTGAATGGTTTGAAAGGAGGCCCGGCCTCCAGTATTAAAACATCAAAACCTCTTGATTGCAATTCTCGAGCTACAGTTGCCCCTCCAGCACCACTACCCACCACAATAGTTTTCATTTTTCTCAAATCCTCATATTTCCCTGATTAATTTTTTAATTCATCAACTTAATAGAAGCCAAACAATGAGAACACCCCTCGGTGATCTTCTGGGTGAACTCCATCTTGATATTGGGGTTTAAACCCTGCACAACACCCTCATCAGCAGCAGAAAGAATTTGGCAGGTTGGGGGATTGTAATCTCGGGCCAGGCTGCAGTGGTTAACTACCATAGTTATTTCGCCCCTTTTGTTTTCTTCAACCTGAAAATCAATACCCAGTGCTGAGTACAGGATTCGGGCGGCATTAATCAGGTCGTTCAGATGGTTTCCCACACCTAAAATCTTTCTAAACCTCTGTCCCAGGAGTAATCCTTTCTGGAACATAACTTGCCTCCCTTGGGAAATGGCTTCATCCTTCCCTACATTCTCTATCAGGGATTCCACCAGTTTATTATGGGCACGAGCCATCAATTTTCTTTTTTCATCCAGATTACCATTCAAAATTACTTGTTTATGGTAATTTTCATTATTTTCCGGAGAGGAATTTTCGCATAAAAGTTCTCCCAGTCCATGGATAGTGGAACTGGCCAGTTCATCCAGCCCCTTTTTCAGTAACCACTCCGGTGTCCACCAGGACAGAATTCGCAGCCTAATTCCCATCATCCTTCCTCCACCTGGCCCTGGTGCAGGATGAGGGGGTGAGATGTTTTCTGGTAGAGGGAATCAATCACATCCTGGTAGCGCTGGGTGATTATCTCCCTTTTAAGTTTCATGTTGGCGGTGAGTTCCCCTCCATCAATGGAAAGGTCATTGGGGAGTAAGGCCCATCTTTTAACCTGTTCTGGTCGGGAAAGATCCTGGTTGACGCGGTGGATGGTTTCCTCTATATCGTGGGGATGGTGTTCTTCTTCCACCCAGAAAAGACCAATGAGGTAGGGTTTACCCTCACCCACCAGCATCACCTCATTGGTTCCCGGGGCATCACGAAGCAATGCCTCAATACGAAGGGGATCGATACTCTTACCGTAAGAATTTATTATAAGTTCTTTCTTCCGTCCGGTTATAACCAGACTACCCTCTGGGGTTACAAATCCAGTATCCCCAGTTAAAAGCCAACCCTCCTTCTTTGGAGGGGTTATATCCGATTCAAAGTAGCCCGGGGTGACCTGGGGGCCCTTAACCATGACTTCCCCGTCTCCAGCTATTCGCAAATGGGTTTGGGGTAAGGGTTCACCCACAGTACCTATCCGGTTGGCTCCCCTCCGGTTCAGGGTAACCAGGGGGGCTTCGGTCAAACCGTAGGCATTGTGGATCTCCACTCCCAGTTCATGGTAATCCTGGATCAGGTGCTGGCTGGAAGTGGCCGAGCCCACTATTAGCTGGGAGCAGCGGTCCAGGCCCGCTTTACTCAGGAATACCCTGTGCACCAATGGTTTAAGTATTTTTTTCAGTATTCCAGGTTTTAGATGAGCGTAATGGTTCCCCAGGAAGGATTCCTTCAACTGGGACCATAACTTCTCATAAAAACGTGGTACGGAGAAGAATATGGTGGGTTTTGCCAGGGGGAGTGCGGAAGCCAGTTGGTTAAAGTCCTCCAGGAAGTATATCTTCAGGGGAGCCGGAGCATAATAAGGGGAATAGGTCCCCAGTATGCCCTCCACCACATGGTTCATGGGTAAAAATGAGAGGTAACGTACTTCACGGTTCCGGTCCTCCCAGGGAGGCAGTGAAGCCATGGCCTCGGCCATCCACCTCATATGGCCCTGGTTGAAGGTAACACCCTTGGGTGTTCCCGTAGTACCCGAGGTGTAACGGATGGTGGCCAGGTCATCAAAATCCACTGGTGACTGGGGAAATACTGTACTTTTTTCACCCGTTTCCCGGTCCTTACCCTTTTCCAGGAACTGTGACCAGGACATAATACTCCCGGGGATGGGCTGTGATTCCCGGCAGAAGGAGATGATTTCCAGGTCCAGATCCAGTTCTGACAGGCGTTTCATAAGATGAGGAGTACCAATAAACAGTAATTTAGCTTCACTGGCTTTTAAAATGTTTTTTATTTCAATGGGTGGACTGGTGTAGTAGAGGGGTACGCTAACTGCCCCTGCTAATCCGATAGCCACGTCCAGGGTCAGGTAACGGGTGCTGTTTAAACCCACCAGGGCCACCCGATCCCCCGGACCAACACCAGACTCTTTAAGTGAATGATAAGCGGAAATGATATCTTCACGCACCTGGAGTGCAGGTTTCTCCTGGATACCCTCTACGGTGATATCATAATATTTCACAGGATAACTGCGCCCTCCCAGGCGATAGAGAACCTGTTCATGGACAGTGCGTTCCGAACGATGGAAAAAACCATGATAAGCAGCGTATTCCAGGAGGTGGGGTAAATATTCTTCCCATTTCAGTTTAAAGGGGCCCAGAAGATTCTCGGTATTTTCCCGGCTGAAAGTGTGTTTCTCATCCAGGTAAGGGGCCAGGGTGAATAGAATATTCAGGACCCCTGATCCGGGTGATGAAGATGGGGTTATTCGCTGAATAAGGGGCGCTGCCGGGATGAAAACGGGTTGGGGGAGTTTAACATCCAATTTTTCCCGGGCCCACACCCGTACCTGGTTCAGGAGTTCTTTAATGGAGGGTAATGTATCAGGGGGTGCGGTGAGATGGAAGGTTCTGCCTTCTGCCTCCTGATTGAAACTTAAATTACTGATGGCATGGGCCACGTAATCCACCGGGACCATGTTCAGGGTGAGAGATGAATTAGTGGGAATAAAACGCAGTTTGCCCTTTAGATAAAGTTTGAACAGGGCATATACTGTGTTGAATGTTTTTATTTCACCGGTCTTGGAATCTCCCACCACCATTCCTGGCCGGAAGATAGAATAGGGCACACCTGATTCACGGACCACCCTTTCGGCCTCGTATTTACTCTCCTCGTAGTTACTGAAGAAACCATTATTTGCCAGAGGTTTTTCTGGATTATTCTCATGATGAGATCCTTTTCCCTTAGGATGTTCTTTTGAAATATTTTCAGGGTAAGGATCTTCAACTATGAGCCCTTCACGTTTACCGGCTACATATGCTGTGGATACATGTGAAAAACGTCTGAAAATTCCATTTTCTCTGGCCAAGTCGGCAAGTTTGAGTAAATGGCAAGTACCATCCACGTTGGTCAGACGGAGTTCTTCCAGCGGTGCATGGAGGCGGAGGTCAGCCACGGTGTGGATAATATGGGTTATGCTTGAAGCCAGGTCCTGGTAATCCTGACGGACCATACCCAGATCCTCCCGGGTGACATCACCGGGGATCACCGTCACCCTGTCTTTCAATGCATCAAGAAGTTCATCCCAGTCACTCCAGGCTCTCTTCAAACGTGTAAGGCCATGTTCTCTGTTTTTAGATCTTACCATGGCTAAAATTTCAATTCCCGGGAGATTGATCAGCTGACGAGCGATCTGGGTTCCCAGAAAACCATTGGCTCCAGAAAGTAACACACGGGTTGGCATCTGTTCCACCATATTTCTATTTACTTATTTTTGAATGTAATCATGGATGAATTTTGAGTGTAAAACTATGAGATGATATTTTTCTCTTTAAGGAACTTCCCCAGAATGATCCGGTTCTTTTGGGATAGAGTAAGCTGTTGGCTTAGTCCTGGTTCCAGTTTATCTTTCTGCAAATCACTATCTCCTAGGAGTAAATCAACCTTACCTCGGAGATCTTCCCATAAATGGGGGTCATCGTGGCATATAAGATAGTCCTGGTCGAGGTGGAGATCCTGGTAGAGTGAGGTTAGCCGGGGATCATGGGCCACTGCTATCTGGGGAACACCGGCACGAAGGGAGAGTACCGCCGAATGATAACGGGAGGTAACCAGTAAATCCAGACCAGACAGCATGCTTGTCATCTGGGATGCATTGTATTGGCGGGATGAAACTATTCTACATTTATCCTTATTTTCCATTCTTTCCTGAATATCCTCAGCCAAGGGCTGGTCCAGTTCTTCCATACAGATGAGAACCACCTTCTTGTGGTGTTTCTGGATTATTTCATCTGCTGTCCGGGCCCATCCTTCCATGAGTTTTTCCCGGATCTTCATCCTCTCCGGGGAACGGGAAAAATAGTAAGGCCACTTGTAAAGGTTTTCTTCACGTCCCCAGGGCCGGATAACCACTGGCCAGAGTGAAAAGTCCACCACTGCCAGGCCAACCGTACCCTCGGAGGTTTCCGGCCATAAACTGTTCAGAAAATCATGATCTTTGCTATCTTCCTGGAAAGTGTAGGCACAGTCAGCAGTGGAGGTAATTGGTGCCGTCACCCCAATTTTTTGTAGTCTCTCCAGGGCGTGTCTGGTTCGGGTGATGATGAGGTCAGTTTTACTGGCTTCCCGTTTAACCAGCCAGCGATTTAGGGGAGATAGTTCTCCGGCGTCCACGGCATAGGCCACACAGGGTTTATTTTGCCGGTGAGCACTATGGGTAGCCCATAAAAATGCCCAGAGCAGGGCGGAAGTCCAGGTGTCCATGTAACAACTGCCTTCTACCAGGAGCACCAGGTCATGTTGCTTTACCAGTTTATCAATGGCCAGGAAGAAGATAGAAGGTATGGGGGCAATGTGCAGATGTTCATCTTCGGCTAAATAACGGCGCAGGTTCTCCTCATTCAAAGTGGGTACAGTGATCTCCACCTGGGATCCCAGTAAACTCCGGACATCCTCGATTATGGCCAGGAGCCGTGCTTCGGACCCGGTGTTATTGGCACCATTGTAACCCACCAGGAGAACCCGGGGATTAGGAGGGTTCTCTCTGGATTTTAAGTCATGGTTGGCAGTGTTACTTTGCATATTCCTTCCCTAAATATCTTCTAATAATTTAATCCGTTATTTTGAGCATTCGCATTGTTTATTGGTTTTATTCCACGTAGACCTTGACTTTGGTCTGTTCTTCCTCATCAATGACATCCACCAGTTTGCCTTCCGCCCCGTTTTTAACGGCGTCTAAGATCTCGTCCAGGTCGATCTTGTCCAGTCCAGATTCCTTCAGTTTGGGGTCGTATTTTTTGGCCAGTTTCAATCCCACATCCACCAGGGAAATGGGTATGTTCACGTTCACCTTGGGCTGGTCATCCAGGGTGTAAACTCGGACCTTTAACCATTTAACATCTTTTCGAGGGATAATTTCCTCATCTTTATCCAGAGTAGCTAAAAGCTCAGTTGCTTCCTCTACTGTTATCTTTTTATCTTCTACCATTTTTAATATTTGCATTTTCTCTTCCGATACATTTTTAGACATTATTACTCCTCCTAACTCCTTTTTTATCCTCATTTGTTCAACAACTTCATGGCTTCATCCTTGCTGATTTCTCCCTTACTGAGTTTTTCCAGGATCTCCTTCTGATTGATGGCTGGTTTTTCCAGTTTGTATCCCAGGGAGGAAATCACTTCATCCAGTTTGTTCCTCACTGTGGGATAGGATATTCCCAGTTCCTTTTCTATTTCCTTGATATTACCCCGGTTTTTGATGAAAACCTCGATGAAGTATTTTTGTTCTTCGTTCAATCGGCAAAACTTGCAGAGTTCGAACTCGCCCCGGATGGTAGTGTCACAGTTTTTACAGTAGATCTCGGTGACTTTGGTTTCACTCTTACAGATAGGGCAGTTTCCCGGTACTTCACGTTTCAAATCCATTCATCTCCTCTTAATATGTGTATAATCCTTTTTTTACACCGTGTAGATCTTCACTACCACTTTTTCCTGGTTTTCATCGCAGGTGTCGATGTTCACCAGTTCAAAGGGTTCTTCTTGTTCCAACTGGTCCAGGATTATTTCCACATCTTGGGGGGTTATATTTTCTAAGAACTCCCCGGTGTGGTGTTCACCAGATGGTGGCCACCAGCCTTCCTTCATTTTGGAAGGCCCGTATTTGAGTATCAATCTGGAAATCCATTTCAACGTTGAAAAACGTAACGCTGGAATGGGAAACGAAAATTTAGCTGTTTTTATTTCCATTTTTAATTTTTTAGCCTTCATTGTTCCACCGGAATAACAGGTTTCTTGACGATTCCTGCTTGGTTATTTGATAATATTAACTAATCATATATAAAATTATTGATTATTTTAATTTGAACTTCAATAATGTGAAACTTCAAATTAACATTTTTAAGGTTAGTGGGGATTTACTAATTTTTTTCTTCTCCGGGCCCCATATCTCTCATCATGAAGAATATCACCTTCAACAGGATTCCAGTCACTGCTCTGGTTAAAAGGCCTATCCTGGCAGGCTGGTAGTACTCTTTACCCTGGTAGAACTGGTAGTCGGCCGGCATGTACTCCCGTACCTCACGGGAAATGGTTTGGAAGATCCGGAAACTGACATAATCCATAATTTTCACCTTAATTTTTCCTGATCTTTCTTTTCCTGCAGATTTCAGGGATTGGTCAAATCTTTGCACTGATTTATCCAGTGTCTTTTTGTTTTTCTTTTGCAGGCCCGGGGTTGCAGGCCAGGGGGCTGTGGTCAAACCACATTTACCATTAACCTGGTATCCCCATGCTTCGGTTATCTTTTCCATGTAATCCAGTGTTTCCTTACCTCCCACTCCTCCGGTGGTGCACAGTACCAGGGCCTTCTTACCGTGGTATGCCGGGCGGTGGCAGAGATAGGCCACCCGGTCAATGAAGTTCTTCAGTAGGGCGGAGACAGTCATAACGTACACTGGTGAGACCAGGACCAGGCCGTCAGCTTCTGCCATTTTATTCTGGATCATTTGCCGGTCATCCTTGAGGGGGCAGAACTCAATTCCCCGGGAGACACAGTTAAAACATCCCCGGCATGCCTGGAGATCGGTATATTTAAGGAAAAGGTATTCAAATTCGTAATCTCCCCTCTTTTTCATTTCCTCTTCCACTTGACGGGCGGCCTGATAACTGTTTCCTTTCCGGCGGGGGCTTCCGATAATGGTTAAAATTTTCATATTCTCACTTCTTTAGGTGTTTTTATTTTTAATGGCCTTTTTTTGGATTTTTAGATTTTAATGGCTTCCAGGAAGAATTCATTGTGTTTGGCCATTTTCTCCAGGGCCAGGTCCATGAATGAATCGAAGTCTTCATCGTACTTCAGGAAGTAGTACTCAAAGAACAGGTAGATGGCGAATGAGAAATATTCATGGGCCAGTGTCCGTGGGTTTAAAGGTTTGATCATCTTTTTTTCTATCATCATCTGGAAAGTGTTCTCCCAAATATTTAGAGGGGCTTCTAGAAGCTCTTTCTTGAAAAATTCCCTTATTTTTTCGTTGTGATAGGTTTCAATGGAAACCAGGCGCCATATCTTCTCCATCTCAGGGGTGTTGATCTGTTCCAGATACATCCGGGCCCCTTGCTGTAAATACACTTCCGGGTCCTGGTCCAGGAGTTTTGTTTCTTCTTCCTCAGAATAACCACTGGAGTGGAGTTTGGACACGAAATGGTCAATTATAGTATCCAGGATGGCTTCTTTGTTTTTATAATGATTGTAAATTGAACTTTCTCGTATTCCTACTTCTCGTGCTATTTCACGTACCGAAACAGCGTCGAAACCCTTCTCTGAGAATAATTCAAGGGCCACATCGAATATTCTCTCTTTGGTAGGTTTGGATTCTTGGCCTGACTTTTGATTCTTCATGGTAATACACCGAGTTTTTAACTAACGTTCGTTAGTCTCATAGTATCAAGGTTGGCTTCATGGTATATAAAACTAACGTTCGTTCGTAAGTATAGTCGGGAAATAGTATCAAAAAAATAAATGTAATCTTCCTTAGAACTTAAAAAACTAGTCTTAATCAGGTAATATCCAGTTTGCGAGGATATAATCGCTTTATTCTATTTAAAGAAATAAGAAAAATAAAATTATTCTGGGGGGAAAACTTCAAAGAATAATTCTCTAAACTCACCCATTAATTCTTTAGGGAATTTTAAACCAACACAGATTATTAGAACCCCGGTTCCAATTGTTCCTTCTTCACTGTTGGGGTCATCTATTAATTCTTCATCAAAAACCAGATTTACCCGGGATTTTTCCTGAAGGAAATCCCACAGTGTTTCTTTTCCAGGGGTTTTACCGGATGAACTGATTTTATTACGGAGTGCCAGCTGTAGAAATTGTTCCCAATCTTCATATGCGCAAAATTCAATCCACACTGACCCTTTATAATCAATACATGAATTACAGGTTTCAATTTCCCAGTGAAAGAAGTTTTTAACAATATCCTCTATACCTTCATCTACCAGAATATAAAAATCATCATCAACTTTAAGCTCTACCTGTTTATGTCCCATACAATCCCTCCTATTGGGGTATACTTATTTAATTGTTTATTTTCTGAACAAAAAATAAGTAGTTATCTTCTTCTAATTACATTGTTAATGGCAATAACTATCAGAAGTAAAACCGGCCATATCTCCAGTCTTCCCATCCAGAAATCGATTATGAATACTATTTTTACCAGTGCCGGGGAATCAGGGGTCATAATTCCACTGGAGAGCCCCACGTTACTCAGGGCAGAGGCTACCTCAAATATCACCCGGGAAATATCGGGATAGTAAATCAGGACGATGATCACACTTACAATGTACACCACCAGGTAAGTGGATAGAAATGCTCCGGTTAAGCGTATCACATCGTCAGTTATTTTTAATTCAGTGACGTGGTGCAGTTTCTTGGCCATAACTGTTTTACCCGGTAATATGAAAGATTTCACTTGCCAGGATATTCCTTTAAGGAGTATACCCACCCGGAGCCATTTGATACCTCCACCGGTAGACAGGGATCCGGCACCGATAATCATGATTATGGTCATTAGGAAGGTACCCAGACCAATCCACTTACTCAGGATATCGGGATAGAACGCAGTCTGCAATCCGGTGGTGGTGATGGCGGAGACCATCTGGAACAGACTGAACCTTAAGTTAAGAAGTAAGTCATTACCGTAAACCTGGTTGTTGTAGAGCATGAAGGTCACCAGGGCGGTGGAAATGATTATGAGAGTGAAGGCCACCTTGGTTTCAATATCCTTAAAGTACTCCCTCCAGTTCCCTCTGAGAATAGTGTAGTGCAGGGCGTAGTTGGTAGCACCGATCATCATTATGATCATGGCCACAATTTCTATCCAGACGCTGTTGTAGAACAGAAGACTACTGTTGTGCATTCCAAACCCTCCAGTGGAGAGAGTGGTGAATGCATGAAAAACCGAGTCAAAAAGGGGCATTCCGGCGATGAAAAAGAGAGCTATGGCTATTAAGGTGAATAAAGAGTACATGTAAACTATAATTCTGGTGGAATGCTTGATACTGGGTACTAATCTTTCTTCCCGGCCTTCGGCCATGTAAAGGCGCATAACATCCACACCAGTGGATCTTAACAGGGCAAGGAGAAGGAATATAATGCCCAAACCGCCGATCCACTGGGTGAAAGCTCGCCAGAAGTTCATGGTATAAGAAACAGCGTCTACATTGGAATACATGCTGAAACCAGTAGTGGTGAACCCAGACATAGCCTCAAAATAGGAGTTAAGGTAGGATAACTCTCCAGAAAGATAGTAGGGTAATGAACCCAGTGCACAGGCAACCAGCCAGATGATGGTGGAGAAGATCATGGCACTTTTCAGGGTCATCTTCATCTCCACCCTGAAGAGCTTCACCAGAAGAAAACCAATAACCGCACTGATAATAGCTGAATAAAGAAAAGAAGCAATATATTTTGGTTCGTTGTAGATAAAGGTAACTAAAATGGGAATTAACATGGCAGCTGCCAGGAGAATACACACATTGCCGGTATGGTGTAGTATGGTTTTGATTTCCCTTCTACTCAAACGGTGAATTTGTTGCAAGCCCCCAACTCCCTTTTTTTATTTCACACACCCTGTTTTTTTCAACCGGTTAAGGTAGATCACACTAGCATATAATTTTTGTTATTGAAAATGCAAATTCTGAAAATTATTCCCCGATGCCATGACAATCGATTTTAGTTAAATCCCATTAACAATCAGGGGATATGGCTAAGAATGAATGTAAATTATTCTTTATTTTGTCGAATGGTTGTTTGTATTAGTTTTTAATCATGGTAGGGATAAGGTCTTATGATCAAAATTAATAAAAAATTAATATCTGCTACCAACAAAATAATTCTGGGGCTGTAATATTGACTGATAAAATTCTCCTGGTGGAAGATGAGAGTGTAGAAGCCATAGATATTAGGCGTGCACTGGAAAAAATGGGTTATGAGGTTGTTTACATAGCTTCAAGAGGGGAAGAAGCTGTGGAAAAGATTTCCGAGCTCCAACCGGATCTTATTCTAATGGATATTATGATAAAAGGTGACATCAGTGGCATAGATGTGGCTACTGAGATCAAAGATATGGGCATACCTGTTATTTTTTTAACGGCACATTCTGATGAGTCTACCCTTGCAAAAGCCAAAGTAACCGAACCCTACGGTTACATAATAAAACCTTACGATGTTACTGAACTGAGACATGCCATAGAACTGGCCATTTACAAAAATAGAATGGAGAAGAAATTAAAAACCAATGCCGAGTTCACCAATGCAATTATAGAAGCTTCCAATGATTTCATGTTTTTAATTGATCCTTCCGGTGTGATATTAATGGTAAACGATGCAACTTCACGCCGGTTCAACATTACCCCGGATGAGATGATAGGTAAGCATTTAAGCCTATTCCTGCCGGAGAATATATTCCAGAATAGATGGGAACACATGGAAGAAGCCATCAAAACCAGGGAAGTAGTGGAGTTTGAAGATGAACGGGACAAAAAATACTTCCACCACCGTATATTCCCCCTGGTGGAAGAGGGGGAGGTGCAGAAGTTGGCAGTTTTCGTTAGGGAAATAACAGAACGCAAATCCTATGAACGAGAATTGATAAGAAATTCTCTGCACCTTAAAAAGGCTCAAGAACTTGGTCACATGGGTAGCTGGGATTGGGATATTGCAACTGGAGTTTTAAACTGTTCTGAAGAACTTTACAGGATATTTGGGGTGGATGAAACCTTCCAGCCCACCTTTGAAAATATTGATGCCCTGACCCACCCTGATGACCGGGAAATGTGTATTCAGAAGAGGGAGGAGTTATTCCGCAGTGGGGGTAAATGTGAGTATGAATTCCGCATATTAAGGTCAGATGGTGAGATTAGACATTTAAAACAGTCTATTCAGGTATTGTTTGAGATAAATACCAAATCAGTGGTGGCATTTGGGATAATGCAGGATGTAACTCAAATTGAAAAATCAAAAATAGCCCTGGTGCAGAGTGAACAGAAGTACCGGGATATATTTGAAAATGCCATAGAGGGAATTTACCAGACCACCCAGGAGGGTAAGATCATTAATGCTAATCCTGCCTTCGCTCGAGTATTTGGCTTCAGTTCTCCGGAGGAGCTGATAGAAAATGTTCAGGATATTCAAAAAGATCTCTACGCCCATCCTGAGGATAGAGATGAATTCAAGAGGCGCCTGGAAACTGAGGGAGAAGTTAAAGACTTTGAAGTGAAATTTTTCCAGTTAGATGGGACTCAGGCCTGGTTGCTGGTCAATGCCAAGGCAGTTAAAGATGGAAAAGACCATATTAAATATTATGAAGGTATGGTAGTGGATATAACCCGGTTAAAAGAAGCGGAAAAAGCAGTGACAGAAAGCGAAGAAAAATACCGGAGTGTAATTGAACAATCCTACAATGGAGTGGTGCTTTCCAATGAGGAAGGAAAGATCATTGAATGGAACCGGAGTATGGAGGAAATAACTGGTCTGGCTGAGAATGAAGTGCACGGGAAATATTTATCCACCATAATCCTCCAATCTCTGCCTCCCATGTTTAAGAGCCACCTGGCTTCCCATTTAAAGGAGGATTTAAGCCGGATATATCGGGATCAAGAAGTACCTCCTTCCTTTAAAAAACTGGAATACTCTTTCCAACGGCCGGATGGCCAGGAAAGATTTGTTGAGGCCCTTAACTTCCCCATTAAATCCGGAGGAAAATTTTTCATGTGCACCCTTATCCGGGATATTTCCCGCCAGAAAATAGCCGAGGAAATGACCCAGGACCATTTACAAAAGCTTATCATATTGAATAAGATTGTTAACATTGCTAACAACGCCCAAAACATCTATGATCTATTTAAAGGTGTTTTAAATTCCACACTGCATTTGCTGGGATTTGAAAGTGGCAGTATCTATTTGCTGGATGAAAATAAGGAATTTGCAGAATTGGAGTATTATGAAAATCTTCCTGAGGAATTCCTGGAAAAAGTGGAGAAATTGGAGGTGGCTAGAGAACCCTATTCTTCAATTTACCTGGAAGGAAAGGCTTTCTATAATTATCTTAAAGTTAGGCCAGTTTTGAAGGAATTTGGCTTTAAAGCAGTGGCGGTGGTTCCCTTCTTTTCGGCACAGAAGGTGATTGGATCCATACACGTGGTCAGCCGGGAAAAAAACAGTATAAGTAGCCTGGAAATGGATATCCTGGAGACCATAGGAATGGAAACCGGGACAGTAATTGTCAAAATGTATTCCGAAGCTGCAATCAGGGATTCCCTGGCAGAAAAAGAAGTTCTTTTAAAGGAAATCCATCACCGGGTTAAAAACAACATGCAGATCATCTCCAGCCTCCTGAACCTTCAGCTTCAACATGTACAGGAAGAAGAAGCCAGTAATGTCCTTATTGAAAGCCAGGGACGGGTGAAGACCATGGCCATGATCCACGAAAAACTGTACCAGTCACCGGACCTAACCCGGATCCGGTTCAGAGATTACATTCAAAAGCTGGCTTATGATATCCTATACACCTACGGTGTTAAGGCCGGGAGCATTGAACTGGAAATGGATATTGATAACATTGAACTGGGCATGGAAACTTCCATCCCCTGTGGCCTGATAATCAACGAACTGGTAACTAACAGTGTGAAATACGCGTTTCCAGAGGGTAAAGGGACCATAATAATCCAATTTAAGGGTCAGGATGAGCTGCAACTCATTATAAAGGATGATGGGATTGGTCTGCCCCGGGAAATAGACCTGGAACACACGGAAACACTGGGCCTCCAACTGGTTTTAAATTTAGTCAAACAGTTAAATGGAGAATTAACCATCAACCGGAGCCAGGGAACAGAATACATCATAAAATTCAAAGAATTACAATATAGCAAAAGATTTTAACGGCCAGCCAATATTTTAATGGCTGGGCACGCTCTTAGGAAGAGGCCAGACACGTTCTTAGAGAGATTACAATGAGAAGAAGTGATAAAGAGATCAAAGACCCGGAGCTAATCCAGGAAATATTAAACCAATCTGAAGTATGCCGGGTAGCTTTATGTGATGATGGAAAGCCCTACATAGTGCCCATGAACTTCGGTTACCAGGACCAGACTTTATATCTCCACTCAGCCACTCAGGGCCAGAAAATTGATATTCTAAGGAAGAATAATAACCTATGTTTCCAGGTGGATACTGAAACCAGGCTGGTTACCTCTAAAACACCCTGTGATTGGGGAATGAGATATCTGAGTGTGATCGGTTATGGTAAAGCCTATTTCCTCCATAATCCTGCCGATAAAAAAGAAGCACTGGATCTGATCATGAAGAAATACTCCCCGGTTTCATCCCGCCCTGAAAAAACCTTCCAATATTCGGATGAAGCCATAAGTAGTGTTATAATTATAAAAGTAGAAATAGAAGAAATAACTGGTAAAAAATCAGGATTTTGAATGTGTTCATAAAATGTAATGATTGGTGAGGGTGATAAAGTGGACCGGTACAGCAGGGGCTGGGAAAAACTTAAAGAAATTGATGGTGAAGCGGGAGAAGCAGTGGTGGAAAGTTTAAAGGACATAGCTCCTGATCTGGCCCGGTACATCATTGAATTTTCCTTTGGAGACATCTACAGTAGAACCGGAACCAGTCTCCCGGAGAAGGAAATTGCAGTGGTGGCGGCCTTAACTGCCATGGGCAACGCCGCCCCCCAGTTGAAGGTGCACATACACGGAGCACTCAACGTGGGTGTTTCTACAGAGGAACTGGTGGAAGTGATCCTACAAATGTCATCCTACAGTGGCTTCCCCAGTGCCATAAACGGGATAAATACTCTTAAAGATGTTTTACAGGAGATGGGGGTAGAGTTCCAGCCAGTACTCCAAGAAGGTGAGGGTGATCGTTTTGCCCGGGGAAAGGAGTGGCTGGGGAAACTGGATGAAAATCAGGTACAGGTATTGGAGGAGAATTTTAGGGATGTAGCTCCGGATTTAACTGAATTTGTGGTGAGCTTTGGATACGGGGATATCTACAGTAGAAAGAACCTGGATCCGAAAATGAGGCAAATTGCCACCATAGCCACCCTCACTGCCATGGGTACAGCCCAACCACAACTGGCCTTCCATATCAGGGCAGGTTTAAAGGTGGGTTTATCCCGGGAAGAAATAGTGGAAACCATAATTCTCATGGTGGTTTATGCCGGGTTCCCGGCAGCTATCAATGGTATAAACACGGCCAAAGAAGTGTTTAACTCACTGTAAATTTAATAATTAAGTTAAATCCATAGTTAAATTCAATATTGTAAAGTTATAGTTTCTATGGGGGACAACTGAATGGCAGAATTACCAGAACTTTTGATCTTAAGCAAACAAATGGATGAACAACTGCAGTTAAAGGAATTTGCCGAGGGAGAGCTCCGCCAGGAGAAATCATTAAACCTATCTCCCGGGGAATTCCTGGAGACAATAAGGGGTAAAAAGGTATTAAAAGTTTACAATAAGGGTAAATGGATTTTCATCCAGCTGTCTGATGATTATCATCTGCTGCTGAACCTGGGTATGGGTGCCGACGTGCTCTACCATGAAGCCGGCCAATCACCGGAAGAATACCAATGCCTCTTCCAGTTCACCGACGGATCCTACTTCACCTCTAAATTCTGGTGGATTGGAAGGGCCGAACTCCTGCCTGACGAGGAATTACCTCAACATAAGGCCACCAAAGATATTGCCATCACACCCCTGGACCCAGAATTCACCCCTGAATACTTACAAAATCTTTGCCAGGCCCGTTCCCAGATCAAGAACCTCATCTTGAACCAGAAGAAAATTGGAGGAATAGGAAACGTTTACATCCACGATATACTGTTCCGGGCAAAACTACACCCGCAAAAGGTGGCCAATACCATTGAATCAGTTAAAATTGACGATTTACACCACATAATCCGGGAAAACCTCAAAAAAGCCATTGAATTAGGTGGACTGGCCTATGAAAAGGATTTCTACGGGGAAAACAATGGATTCGGTACCGAACATTTCCTGGTGGCCTATAAAGAGGGTGAACCCTGTCCCGAGTGTGGGGGCACCATTGAAAAGATCAAAACCGGGAGCACATCCTCCTATATCTGCCCCAACTGTCAGAAATTGTAAATTACCACTTAACACCATGATCGATAGTTTAATTTAGAAAGTAAGCCAAACTAAGAACTAGAGAATTCATAAGGAGATCCAAGTAAAATGGGCGAAATTGCCATAAATATCAAAGCTGTAAACCAGCCCGGAGTACTGCGGGACATCACCGAACTAACTGCCCAGTGCCAGATCAACATTACCTACACCCACATGTTCATTGAAGACAAATACCATGCCTCTCTCTACATGGAACTGGAGGCCGTGGAAAATGTGGAAAAGCTAA
Organism: Methanobacterium formicicum; assembly: GCF_029848115.1. Lineage (NCBI taxonomy): Archaea > Methanobacteriati > Methanobacteriota > Methanobacteria > Methanobacteriales > Methanobacteriaceae > Methanobacterium > Methanobacterium formicicum. The sequence continues at coordinate 20,177 of NZ_JARVXG010000021.1, forward strand.
TGGCGAATATTGGGAAGCTGGAAGCGGTGAGTAATGTTGAGGAATGTCCCACACTTCAGGATGTCTTTGGTAAACGGATTATCATCACTGGTGGTGGGGCACAGGTGGCCATGGTGGCCCAGGGAGCCATAACCGAGGCTGACCGCCACAACATCCGGGGAGAACACATCAGTGTGGACACCATCCCCCTGGTGGGAGAAGAAGACCTTTCCGAGGCAGTGTCTGCCGTGGGAAGGCTGCCCCGAGTTGGTGCACTGGTCCTGGCCGGTTCTTTAATGGGAGGTAAAATAACCCAGGCCATTGAAGAGATAAAAAAGGATCACGAGGTCATTGTTATCAGCCTCAACATGCCGGGCAGTGTGACTGAAAAGGCGGACCTGGTGGTTACCGACCCTATACAGGCGGGAGTTATGGCGGTAATGGCCGTGGCAGACACTGCCATGTTTGACATTAAAAAACTGGGTCAAAAGAAGTTTTAAGATAGGCTGTTGAATAATTTTATGCTGTTAAATAAGGGGATTAAAAAAAATATTTTAAAGATCTCTTAAATTAGAGATCTCCACTATTTTGAAAAATGAATGAATTTGAACTTTCGAGTTTATTTTGCAGTTATATTTTCGTTTAACTCATTTCTATGGCCCGGATAAGTCTACTCGCTTCGTTTTTAAGTTCAACGTCAGTGATATCTCCACTTTCCCTGACTTTTAGTGCTAACTGCAGGACCTGTGAAACATCACTTGGTTTGAGGTTTTCAGCCATGTCCAGATAGGTTTGTCCCTCTTTATCCTCAACAACCACATCTTTTTCGGCCATCATTTTTAATAAGCCTTTGCAGGTGCCCATAATACTGGTATCTTCCACATTTTCACATTTTTTAAGGAGTTCCTCAGTTTTTTTATCCATGGTATCACCAGTTATATTATGTTCCCACCGTGATTTATAATTATATTAATTCCGGTAAATCACGGCGGTGGATCATTTAATTACTATTTACCAACAAATATTATCCTGCCATAAATTCCAGAATGATTAATATTTGAGGGTGAGATGATGACACTTCGCTGTGAGAATATGGATAGTCTGGTGGTCAAAGCGGCCGAGGAAGCCCTGGAAATGGAGAATGTTAATTACGTGCTCCCCTACGTACGGGAAAAATATGAAGATGAACTGAAGGATGCTTTCGACCGAACCTGCCTGGTGAGGGAGTTATCGGGAGATGCAGCAGAACTGGCTGACTACTGGTTCTTTGAAACTGCGGTCCGCCTGAATCTAAAAGGCAGGGGAAAAGCCTATACTGGACTTAGACCTTCCCAGATCAATGAAGAACCAGTTATCATCATGACTGAACAGGCCATCAACACGGAAAACCTGGATACTCTCATGAACTTCATGTTAGACTCAATCAAAGAAGATATATGGTCCAGATTTGAAGATGTGATCACCAAGAAGGATTACGATGTTAACGATGTGGAGGATGCCCGGGATTACGTGGATTCACTTTTTAACTTCGTGGGTTACCTGCAGCATTTAATTGAATTCATGGAACTGGGTTGAGGGAGTAATTTTTTGTTGAAAATTGATGGTAGAATTATTGAAATTGTTACCTTAGTTGATTGTGTGAAATTTATAGTGATTTAGAAATAATAACAATGGTAGGTGCAAAAATGACAGAAGAACTGAAGTCTGTGGTTATAAATGTGGAAGATCTGCTGGATTACCAGGAAGGAGCCGTTGTGAGCAGGGAGATAATCCGCAAGGAAACAGGAACTGTGACTATATTCGCCTTTGACCAAGGGGAAGGTTTAAGTGAACACTCTGCTCCCTTCGATGCCATGGTTCAGGTCATTGATGGAAAGGCAGAAATAACCATCTCCGGCACGAAACACCAGCTGGAGAGAGGGGATATGATCATCATGCCCGCCAATGAACCCCACGCCCTACATGCCGTGGAAAGGTACAAGATGATACTGACCATGATCAAGTCCTGATCAAGGTCCAAGAACCATTTTTTTCTAAATTCGTTAGCTATCTCATACCCTTTTTTTTATTATTATTTCATTATTAATATAAAATTCATTTTATTATGAATTTAGGCCATTTTTAATCATTTAATCTCTTATAAACATGTTTCAACATTTTATTTTAAAGTGGGATATTAAAATTAGAAATCAGGTTGAAATGTATATAATAAAAAAAAGGTTTAAAAAACCCTTATTAACAAGGGCTTTTTAGTGGTGTTTATTCCAGTAAGCGGATGAGGTTGGTATCTGCTTTCACAAATTCCATCTGGTCAATGAGTTTGATGGCTTCCTGCACATTTTTCTCCAGGGCCTGATGGGTCACCATGAAGATCGGCACGGCCTCACCCTCCGCAGCCTTTTTCTGACTCACCGATTCAATACTAATGTCCAGGTCACTTAAAACTCCGGATATGGAGTGTAAAACTCCGGGCTGGTCCAGGGCAGTTATTCGCAGGTAGTACTTGGACTGCACATCAGAAATATCCTTGACCTTTTCCACCCGGGTCTCCCGGGGTCCATAGGCCACTGGTTTTTCCATATCCTGGATTATGTCCAGGCAATCGGCCACCACGGCACTGGCGGTGGGCATCATGCCGGCTCCGGCTCCGTACATGAGCACTGGACCCACCACATCGCCTTCCAGGTACACGGCGTTGAAGACATCGTTAACCGATGCCAGTAGGTGGGTTTCCGGGACCAGGGTGGGGTGCACCCTTATTTCCAGTTCACCGTCCTCTATTTTGGCGATGGCCAGCAGTTTAACCACACTGCCCAGCTCATCCCGGGCGAACTGAATATCATCCGGAGTTATCCGGGTAATGCCTTCTACATGGAACTTGTCCTGTTCAACGTAAACCCCGAAGCCAAGTATGCTGAGTATAATGAGTTTTTGAGCAGTGTCATGTCCTTCAATATCAAAGGTGGGGTCTGCTTCAGCGTAACCCATCTCCTGGGCTTCCTTAAGCACAGTATCAAAGTCAAGACCTTCAGCGGCCATTTTAGTGAGTATGTAATTGGCAGTTCCATTGATGATCCCGTAAATGGTTTCAATGTTGTTGGCCGCCAGCCCATCGTTGACTGGTGCTAGTAAAGGTATGCCTCCACCAACACTGGCCTCAAATGAGACTCTGACGTTGTTTTCCTGGGCACTGGTAATTATCTCGTCCCAGTGCTTGGCTAACAGGGCTTTGTTGGCGGTTACCACGTGTTTACCATTTTCCATGGCCTTCAGAATAAAGCTCAGTGCCGGCTGGTATCCTCCCACCAGCTCAATAACAATGTCGATCTCCTCATCTTCCAGGATATCATCCACACTGGTGGAGAGCACTCCGGGCTGGACCTCCACACCACGGTCAGTGGTTATGTCCAGGTCCACTATCCGTTTGAGATTGACCTTTTTGTTAACCTTATTTTCTAATAATGGGAGGTTCTGGTTTAAAGTAGCTACCACACCACTCCCAATGGTCCCAAAACCAATAAGTCCAATATTAACTGTTTCTTTCATTAAAAATACTTCCTGCTGCATTTATTTCCCTTAAATCTTAACCAATGCTATTTTATTTAATTAAAACCTTTTTTAGATCCTCTAATTTAACTTTTATTCTGGGAATTTATAAATTCCATCTGAATCACACTTTCAAATGGTTAATTCTGGTTTAAACTATTTTCAAGTCCTTTAATTTGACATATTCTCCCAATGATTCTCTGGTGGTTCCTACAATCAGGCGGTAGTGGGTTTTTTTACCCATAACCTTCTCCAGTTTTCCCCGGGCAAGGATCCTTTCCCCTTCCCTGGCCTGGCCAGAATAGGTGTGGGTGTAGGAGGCCACTTCTCGTAGGGGGACATCAGGGCCTTCCAGTATCTGGACATCTTCCAATTGGTAAACTGCGGGGTTATCAAAGGCAGCCAGGGCATCAGAAACCGTGGCCTCAATGGCTATGGTTCCACAGGGTTGGTAGGTCTCATTACCATAGGTCCCGCTGATTTCATTCCATTCTCTGGTGGCTAATATGTCGAACAGTGTCCCATCCACCACTCCCCGGTTATTTTTACGGTTCTCGTACCAGCGGAACTCATCATAACTAAGGGTACCATCCTTGATTCGCTTCGCATAAAGTTTAGCCCAATAACCATCCTCAATAGCCTTTAAATGACTTTTAGGGTCATTCTTAATTGATTCGAATGTTTCCATGGCCTTCAGGTGATTTTTGAGGCCGTAAACAACGAAGTCAATATCGGAAACCCGGGAATCGTAGAGTTGGGGTAGTATAGATCCGGAAATACCCAGGTGTTTCATCTTGATTCCTGCCTCGTCTATGAAGGTTTCGGCCACCTTAATGACTTTAAGGAGCAGTTCATCGGGTGAAGAAAGTTCAAATATTTCCTGGAGACGATCCACTGGGCTTAAGATTTTTTCCACCCTATCACGGGGTGCACCCATCATTTTAACCCGGGTAACCTGGCAGTCAAAAAGATAATCAGGATAATTCCTCTCTAAAAAAGTGTAAGCCTGCTGGGAGTCTACCTTGGTATACCGGGAGCCATTGAGGGATCTTTCCCCCTTAGGATCTGGAATGTAACGTAAAAATGATTGTATTCGGTCATGGGGGTGTAGATAGGTAGTGGTGGCCAAGAAAAGATCATCCTTGGTGTAGATAAAGTCTCGGACTCTGGCTCGCATGAATTAATTTAATGCGGTGACCTATTATTAAATATGATAGTCCGAAGATTGGCACCAGGCCAGGACTTAAAGAAAGCTCTGGAAGATATAAGGGATGATGAAGACTTAAAATCAGGCATAATCCTGTGCATGGTGGGTAGCCTTCAAGATGCAGTTTTGAGAATGGCCGATGGAAGAGCAAAGGTTGTCAAGGGGCCCCTGGAGATAGTTTCGACCACGGGAACCCTGGCCACCAACGGGGTTCACATCCACCTGGCAGTGGCGGATAAAGAGGGGGCGGTTACTGGAGGACACCTTAAAACCGGCTGCCTGGTACACACCACAGCAGAAATCTGCATTGCCTCCTGTGACCTGGTTTTTCGGCGGGTGTTCGACCCGGAAACTGGTTACCGTGAACTGGAAACAGAGTAAATTTTAGGAAGGAGATAACCCGGGATAGGTGATGGCCAATCAGGTAAGGTGATCCCTTAACTGGTAATGTGATCCCCCCGAGTGAAAGGTTCCCCCAACATTATATTATTGGTCCACAGATGGGTATTGGTCCACAAATTATATCCACTCTGGAGAATAATAGAATTCACCTAAGGATAGACCTGATTTTCATGAAACAAAAAACACTCAAAACCGGACTGCTCTATGATGGAAGTCAAATACAGCCCATGTGGGCATTTCAGGAGTTGGGAATAAAGGGTTCCAGTATCGTGACCTGGATCGGCCCCATGAACATCCACTCCCAGGAGTTAATTGACTACGAGGATGTGGGGCTGGAGATCACCTCCTCGGAAATGGTTCACTTTATAATCGAGCACTTTGATGTGCAACCCGCAGATATCCGGATGTGTTACCACCGCCAAAGACTCCTGGTCATGATGGTTAAAGATTCACTGGAAGAAATAGGTATCAAAGCCCGTCGTGAGGGTGATGACCTCTATGTTGGCCAGGGAAAGCTCAGTGTATCCATTGCCACCTGTTCGGTGAGCAGTATGAAGATACACTTTGCCCTGAACTTGACCAGCCAGGGAACACCGGATGATGTGGAAACAGTGGGTTTAAAGGAATGTTCACCGGCGTTAACCTCAAAAGATGTCCGGGAACTATCAGAAAATATATCAAATAAGTATGCAAGGGAAATAGCTGATATAGAAGAGGACATATCTAAAACCCGTGTTTTCTAATCCACTATATTTGGTTAAAAAGACATCTTCTGGTTGTAAAATTTACTTAAGGAATAATTAACACTAATATAATGAAATTAACACTAATATAAGGAAAATACAAATTTAGAAGGTTTTTAAATGAAAATAGTTATCAATGGAATACACGCTAACTTGAGATTCGCCTCGGCCCACATGATCCCCTGCCACGAGTCCTGTGGAGGAATACACGGCCATTCCTACCATGTGGACGTCACCGTGGAAGGGGAACGCTGCGGGGAGTTTGGATTTGTGGCCGACTTTAAAACAGTCAAAGGAATAGTTCGGAAAATGTGCAAAGAACTTGATCACAAACTACTCATACCAGAAAACAGTAAAGAACTGGATTTTAAGAGTAAAGATCCGGTAGAATTCTCCATAGGTCCTAAAGAATATAAAATCCCCCGGGAAGACTGCTGTCTCCTTCCCCTGCCCTCCACCTCTGCTGAAGAACTCTCCGAGTACCTGGCCAATAGATTGTTCCAGGCACTTAAGGAAGAGGGAGATATTGAAAGCGTCTCGGTATGTGTAAATGAGGGAATAGGTCAGGGAGCTTTTTTCACCAAAACTGCAGAGTAATGGGGGATTAAAAATAAAAAGCAGAATTTCCGAAGTTTTTTCAAGTATACAGGGCGAAGGGAAACTGATAGGCCGCAGACAGGTCTTTGTAAGGTTCACCGGCTGTAACCTCAACTGCAACTACTGTGACACCTCTTTAAGCCGCGATCCGGGTTATGGTGAGGAAATAGGCATAGATTCCCTTTACCAAAAAATATCTGAACTTAAAACCCCCGATTTACATTCTATTTCATTTACTGGTGGGGAGCCATTGTTGCATGCTGATTTTATCAAAGATTTCCTGGAAAAATATCCTTTAACCTCCATGCTGGAGACCAATGGATCGTTACCTGGTGAAATGGCAAAATTAATAGAATTGGTGGATTATGTTTCCATGGATGTGAAATTACCGGAACATGAAGCAGTTTCTAACTGGGATGATCTCCTGGATCAGGAGATAAAATCCATAAAGCTATTAATAGAAGAGGGGATAAATAGTTACTGTAAAGTAGTAGTACAACCCTCCACAACCACGGAGACTGTGGCCTCTATAGCGGCCCGGATAAGGGAAGAAATCCCCGAAACCAGCCAAATGCCTTTAATTGTTCAACCGGCCAGTCCCCTGGAATTATGGAAGGGCAGAACTCACAAACTACTGGAAATTTCCGAGAAAGCAGGAGAACATCTCGACGTGTTAACAATACCCCAGGTTCATAAGCTTCTTAACCTAAGATAGGAGGTATATAGATGGAAATGGATACCCAAGTGACTGTGCACGACGCAATGACCTCAAATGTGATAACAGTAGACCCCAAAACAAGCGTTGCCGAAGCTGCGACTATAATGAGTCAAAAAGGCATCGGTTGTCTTATTATTAAGAGTAACTCAGAACCAGAAGGACTGATTACTGAAAGCGACATTATAACCAAGGTGGTATCCCGGGATATCCAGGCCAGCCAGATCACGGTGGCCGAAGTCATGACCAGCGACCTCATAGAAATTGATCCTGGAAGTGAGGTCTATGAAGCAGCCCGAACCATGGCCAAAAACAAGATAAGAAGACTTCCCGTAGTGAATAATGGGAGTCTTGTTGGCATATTAACCTCCACCGATGTGATGACGGTTTCACCAGAACTCACTGAACTCCTGGTGGAAAATGCCAGAATGTCTCATACCATAGACTATTCTGACATGGAAACATCAGTACCTGGAACCTGTGAAGTGTGTGAAACCTACGTTGATTACCTAGAAGAAGTGGATGGAAAGTACGTTTGTGAGGAGTGTAAAGAAGAACTGGAAGGTGAATAATTGTGAGCCCGGTGGAAGAAGTAATGACCCCGGATCCAGTCACCGTAGCTGTGGATACACCGGCAACCAGTGTGCGATCCATCTTCCGTGAAGAAGGATTCCGTACCATCCCCGTAATATCTGACAACCGATTAGAAGGTATTATAACCCGGCCAGACATGCTCCAAATCTCTTCAACCAAATCTAACCTTGATGCCCGGAGCATAATGCAACAACCCCGGGTGATCGCCACCCCGGACATGGAACTCATCCACCTGGCCCGGGAAATAATGAAGGCCGAAACAGTCTACGCCCCGGTAGTGGAGTCCACCGCCAGTATGCAACTGGTGGGAATAGTAACTGTAGCGGACATACTCAGAAAATTCCTCTACAATGGAATAAAACCTGTTCATGAAACACTGGGTGAAATGAAATTTTCCCCAGCCATAACCTGTAATTACGATGACCTCCTTTCCCATGTCTGGAAACGCATGGATGAATCTGGATACTCCGGACTCCCGGTTATGAAGAAGGAGAAACTCATAGGAATCATCACCAGAATGGACATCATTCGATCAGGCCATGTAAGGGTGGGCTTTGATTCTAATACCCGTGACGCTATTCTGGTGGAGAAGGTCATGAAAACACCCCCGGTGGTAGCCACACCACAAACCCCTGTCCGAGAGGCCGGGGAAATAATACTGGAATATGATATTGGGCGCATTCCCGTGGTAGAAAATCCAGTATACGTAAAAAGAGAACCCCGAAGAGCTAAAGAAGCCGATCTTGTTGGTATAGTTTCAAGGGAAGATATTTTATGGTCCTATCTCAACTGATATTCCGGCCATTTTCCAGGTATCCTAGGGTGGGTACTAGTCTATTTTTAAATTATATTCAGAATTACATTAGGGTTATTTCTATCTATAATGATGAATTCAAGACTTTATTCAATTTAAAATCTATATCGTGTCTTTTCAAGGCAGCATATTCCTTAAATATTACCTTTAAGAATGATTTAAAGTTTTAAAGATGGATTCAAGGTTATCTCTAATATTTAGAGGTGTATAGATGAGAAAAAGACAAACCATAAACCTGGTGAAATCAATGGACCGCGGTCCATTAGAGTTTGAAACCCACGAATCCCAGCATGAGGGAGACGTGATGAGCATAGCAACGAAAAAGGTGGTAACCGCACCTCAAACCGCCACCATAAAAGAAGCGGCTGAAATAATGGTAAAAAACAAGTTCAGACGACTCCCCATAACTGATCCCGGCAGTGAAAAGCTTCTGGGAATAGTTACCTCCATGGATATCCTGGACTTCTTAGGAGGTGGAGACAAGTACAAGATCCTGGAAGAAAAACACCAGGACAACTTCTCCGCAGCCATCAACGAACCAGTAAGGAAGATCATGACCCGTGAGGTGGAAACCATCAACACCCGGGACTCCATAACTGGTGCTGTCACTAAAATGATCAGTAAAGGAGTGGGCGCCCTACCCATAGTGGATGCCCAGCATAAAATAGCAGGAATAGTCTCTGAAAGAGACTTCGTCCTCCTGATGGCCGGAGTACTCACTGATGAAAAGGTGGAAGACTACATGCACAACCAGGTAATCACCACCACCCCCGGAACCCGTATCGAAGGAGCATCCAAGATAATGGTCCGCAACAAACTGCGCCGGATACCAGTGGTTGGTGAAGAACGTAAGACCCCCCACCCCGAGGAGGATAAGATCGTGGGAATTGTCACCGCCACCGACATACTGGAATTCCTGGGTAAAAACAGTGCCTTTGAACACATGATCACCAACAGTGGGGAAGAGATACTCAACACCACCATCACCGAGATCATGGAATCCCAGGTCATCACCGCCAGTGTCACCGCTAGACTGGGAGATATCTGTGACATCATGGAAGAAAAAGGCATAGGCGGACTTCCCGTAGTTCAAAATGGAGAATTACAGGGAATCATAACTGAAAGTGATATATTAAGGGCCGTGAGTTCCTAACACGGATAAATTTTTCAAGGGGCGAGTTGCATGATGAAAATCGAGGATGTAATGAACGAAGAAGTAATTGTAGCCGAAGAAAATGAACAAGTAAGCCACGCCCGAAACTTGATGATAAAATACGGTTACAGCCGTATTTTAGTGGTTAACCAGGAAGACAAATTAGTGGGTATCCTGACTGAAAAAGACTTAACCCGAAAAATGAGGTCCAATGGACCAAAATGGAAAAGAAGGACCATAGACAAGATCAGCATCCGCCGGGTCATGACCCCCCAGCCAGTCACCCTCACCCCCACCAGGGAGGTGCGGGATGCCGTGGAGATCATGATCAAAAACGATATAAGCTCGGTACCCGTGGTGGATGGAGACGAATTACTGGGTATCGTAACCAAAACCGAGCTCATAGACTTCTACCGTGACAAATTCGCTGGTAAATGGAAAGTATCCGACCTCATGACCAGTGAAGTGGTCACTGTCAACGAAAACCACAGCATCGGCCACGTAATAAGCACAATGGAAGACCAGAAAATTGGGAAACTCATAGTAGTGAGGGATAACGAGCCGGTGGGGATAATAACTTCTGCCAATATATCCTTCGCCAACGTGGAAGACCCAGAAACTGGAGTCAGTGTGGAAAAAATAGCCTTCCTACGCAAAATCGATGGTCAGGAGAAAAGAAATGTCAGGGAAGTGTCCATGGTCACTGCCGGAGATATAATGACTAACCACCTGATAAAAATCGAACAAACTGAAGATGCCTCCAGTGCAGCTGACATAATGACTAAAAAAGAAGTCAGTGGCATTCCAGTAGTGAACGATAACGAACTGGTGGGAATAATCACAAAAACGGATATAATCCGTGGAATCCAGTAAACAACAGGAGGTTCCAATATGCATGTCAAAGATATAATGGCCAAAGGTATTGTAGTGGTAGATAAAGACCAGAACATCCATGATGCACTGAAATTAATGAAAAAACACAAAATTTCCAGGCTACCCGTTATAAACACCAACCAGAACAATCAAAAAGAACTGGTAGGTATAATAACTGAAAAAGACATTGCACTACGCCTGGGATCATCCAAATATGGTAATCTGGCACCATCCCACTTCCATGTCTCCACCGTGATGACCCCCCAACCAGTCATTGCCCAGGAAGACCAGACCCTGGCCAGTGCCGCTAAAACCATGCTGGAAAACAAAATTGGAGGGTTGACCGTAATGGATTCCGGCCAAATCACGGGGATGATCACCAAAAGTGACTTCCTGGAAACCTGCCAGGGCCGACCCTTCACCGAGATCACCGTTAAAGAGAGGATGAAAACCAGCGTCACCACCATCGGACCACAGGACCGCCTGGTGCACGCCCGGAGAATCATCATTGACCAGGGAATCGGTCGCCTGCCAGTGATGGAAGATGGTCAGCTACAGGGAATGATAACGGCCAAAGACATCGCCCTGGCCATGATGTCCTTCCGCAAAGTGGTTCCAGACAAGTACAAACCCGCCCGGATACGTAACCTCTTGGTAGAGGATGTGATGGTCCAGAACGTGAAAACACTAACTGAAGAAACCCCGGTATCCCAGGCCGCCCAGATGATGCTGGATGCCAACTTCAGTGGAATGCCGGTGGTGGAAGAGGAGCAAATGACGGGAATACTCACCAAAACCGACTTCCTGGAACTCATCGTGGAACTGGAAGGATTTTAAATCCACATGGAGTTTAACGGTGCCCCGATGGTGAAAACTGGGTAAAAACAGGAACGCCAAGGAATCCATAGTGCACAATCGAATAAACCGGTGAACACCAAGAATCATAGTGAACGCTGAAACTTAGCAACGCCCAAGAACCCCTCATAAACAACAGTGAACATCTAAAAATCAGGGATTTTATAAAATCCCTTTTTTAACCCTTTTTTTACCTAATATAATTTACCGAGTATAATTCTATTTAACAATATATTTCCCTGGAAAATGTCTTCAAACACCCTAATTTTATTAAAAATAGACCCATGAGAGAAAAAAACATCCCGCCACTGGTAAGCAGTGGAGAAGTTTCCCAGCTCCTGGACATACCTTCCCTTAAGCTGGAGGATGCCTACCACAAGGGTATAATAAAAAAATACCATAAATATGGTCTGGAAGCCATCCAATTCCGCAAAGGCATGGGACATATTGAAGCCGGTACCATGGTGGTGAACGGTGATGGAATAGAAGTTATACGTGGGTTTCCCAAGATAAGGAGGACTCTGATGCTCCAACCCGCTCTGGGACAGCACTTCTCCCGGGAAGTGGCAGTGGAGGAGAAGATGAACGGTTATAATGTTCGCATAGCCCTGGTTAACCAGGAAATAGTGGCCTTCACCCGTGGAGGTTACATCTGTCCCTACACCAGCCGCAAGGCCCGGCAGTTACTGGACCTGGATGATTTCTTCCAGGACCACCCCCAAAAGGTTATCTGCGGTGAGATGGTGGGCACCCTGAACCCCTACGTGTCCCACTACTACCCTGAGGTGGGTAAACTGGGATTCCGCATATTCGATATCCGGGAAAAACTCACCAACACCCCCCTGCCCCTGCTCTTTAAGAGGGAACTACTGGCAGATTACCACCTGGAACCAGTACGCTTACTGGGAATATTCCCGGTGGAAGAGGCCCCGGTAAAAATCATGGAAATAGTAAAGGATTTAGGGGAACACGACCGGGAAGGAGTGGTGATGAAGGACCCCCACATGGAACTGGAACCCTTAAAGTACACCTCATCCCAGGCCCAGGCCGCAGAACTGGAGTACGCCCTTACTTTCCCCTTCGACCTGGCCAAAGCCTTCCTCTTCAGCAGGATCATCAGGGAAGGTTTCCAGTCCTATGAAACCGGGGAATCAGATCAAGAACGCCGGGAAAGGGCCCTGCGAATGGGTGAATCCATACTGTACCCCATGCTGGAAACCATAGGAAAGGTGGAGGGAGGAGAAGTGGCAGCCGAGGACCTCTTGATAGAGGTGGACAGCCAGGAAGAGGCCGAAGAGTTCATCCGCCACCTGCGCGACCTCAAAGTAATGGCCTCCCTGGTGGAAATAAAGGATGGAAAGGCAGTTATCCGGAGGATACACCAGTCCACCAACGACCGGGTCCACAACTATTTGGAGGGTGGATTGTACTAACTTAGACCAAAATGCCCTGGGTAAAGCTACAAATTTTTTAGGCACCCACTAAATTTTATAACCAATCCCCCCTAATTTTTAATATCAGACCTAATAAGATCAGTTCATGTTCAAACTCATTTAAGATCAGTTCATATTCAACTCACAAAGATCATTTATATCACACTTAGTAAGATCATTTTAATATCACATTTACTAAGATCATTAATATCAAACTCAACAAGACCACAGTTCAACATCAAATTAGATTGATGGTAACGGGAAACAGGTAGAAAAAACATGAAAATAGGATATTTTGGACCGGCAGGAACCTTCACTGAGGAAGCAGCATCCCAACGGGAGGGTGAACTGGTACCCTACTCCACCATACCCGAAGTGTTTGAGGCAGTGCACAGTGGTGAAGTGGACCAGGGAGTGGTACCTATAGAAAACTCCATCGAAGGCTCGGTGGGAGTCACCCTGGATCTGTTGGCCCACCAGTACCTCCTCAAGATCAAAGGGGAAATAATACTCCCCATAAGTCACAACCTCCTCATCAATCCAGATGCAGAATTAGAAGATATAGAAGTGGTTTATTCTCATTACCAACCATTATCGCAGTGTCGCCTGTTTTTAGAAAAGATGGGAGTGCGAACCCAGGCCACCCGGAGCACTGCCGCTGCTGCCGGGATGATAAAGGATAATAAATGGGCAGGGGCCATTGGAACCCGGCGGGCAGCCCAGCTATATGGTCTTAAAATAGCAGCAGAGGATATACAGGACCATGAAAATAACATGACCCGCTTCGTGGTCATAGAACAGGAGGACCATGCCCCCACCGGGAAGGATAAAACATCAGTGGTTCTGTGCCTTTCCCAGGACCGTCCCGGGGGCCTGTATCAAATACTGGGAGAATTTGCCGGTGAAGACATAAACCTGACCAAGATCGAGTCCCGGCCATCCAAGGAAAAACTGGGAAGCTACATCTTCTTTGTGGATATGGAAGGCCACCATAAGGATTTAAAAATCATGAAGGTTATAAATAGGGTACGATCAAAGGTAGGATACATAAAGATTTTAGGATCATATCCTCAGGAAGGAGATGATTAACATAGTTAACAGTAAGAAAAAGCTCGATAGAGAGTTAGAAGAGCTTGAATTAGAATACAGTAAAGGAAATATTGATAAGAAAGAATATTTTGCCCGTAAAAGGGACATAGGCCAGGAACTGGAAACTTTCACCGCGGTGGAAAGAGTCCGCAGAATGCAACAGGGCGGAGCAGTTCCCGAGAAAACCCTGGATGACTGGTCAGCCCAGGAAGAAGAAAAGAAAAAACTGGCCGATGAAGCAGAAAAGCAGGAAATGCTTAAAAAATTCATTACCAAACCAGAATCAGTCAAGGCCCGAAATTTACCTGGCAAAGAACGGTTCGGTAATAAGGCCAAAATAGGTTTATTAGCCTTTATTATTCTGGCTTTTGTTGTAGGAACCTCTATGGGCTCCATGTTCATATCTAAACCCAGTGAGAACCCACAGATATCTATGGCGGTTAATGCCAGCGCATTTCTACCACCAGAAATAGCCAACAACACTACGACCACCACTACCAAGCTGAACACCACCACTACCAAGACCACCACCAACACCCAGGTAGCCACCACCACACCTACCAGTACTCAGAATACGCAAAATACTCCGACTGAACCTGTCACCAACACGCCAACTAACACTGAAACTCCAACTACAACCCCCTAAACATAAGGTGAAGTGTTATTTTAAACAAGGGAAGTCCTGCTTCCCTTTTTCAACCCCAAACTGGGATTAGTTGATGGTAGAATTAGAATTATTGGAATCTACAACCAAGAAACGTAAAAATATGTTGATTTTAATTGAAAATGAAATTCACAATTTAATAAATAAAGGATAATAGGTGTTTGTTTTATGAATAAAATCATTCCCATAGTGGCTGCTGTAGTTATCCTCCTGGTGGTCGCGGTTTCCGGGTGTGTTACCAATGAGGATAAAAATAACCAGACCAACAGTTACTCGGCCAACGGTGTTTCTTTCCAGTACCCCCACTCCTGGGGAGTGGCCACTTTAAGCTCACCCAATGGTGTGGTAGCAGTGGGAGACCCCAATACTGTGGTTAACGGAAACCCCACCACCTCGGTGGTAATCCAGAAAGCTAATGCCACTGCATCTTCTGGACTTAAATATGCGTACGACCAGAACTACGCCAACTTCTTCAACAACACGGGAAAAACCAAGGTTTCCGAGGCCCAGCTCACCTTGAACGGGGCTACGGTCTATGAAAACGTGTACACCTCCTCGGAAGAAGGGGTGGCCAAGAAGTACCGGGCAGTGTGGCTGCAGAAGGGCAGCACCATCTACGTGATACTGTGCAGTGCCCGAACCGAAGCCTACGATTCCCAGCAGACTAACTTCGACCTGGTGATAAACAGCTTCCAGGCATCTTAGAGGATAGTTACATCCTCACCATACCTTTTTTTTAAATAATTTATTCTTTTTAAAAACAGATTTTAAAGGCAACGATTACCTCTGTGTAGTGTATCGTTCACCGTTCTTTTATCCCCCCACCCTACTCACGGTCAAGGGGAGTGTTTAACCGGGCCAGTGGGATAATGGAAAGGTAGTATCATAATCTCCGGGAGTTGAATTTTACCGGCTGAATTTTGGGGGGTTATGCAAAAATTTTATATGTCACACTACATAGAATATGCAAATGTTATAGATACTAATACTTCACAGGGTAGAAAGTGGACCCCACCAGTTAATAAATCTGCTTTTAATTTTTTTCAAATCCTGTGATTCATAACTACTTTATCCTGATGTGTAAGAGTTTAAGAATTTAACCTGGCTTCTATTATCCCAACAACATAACTATAATAGGTCGTCCAAGCATTAAATTAAGGAAACTGGATCTTTTAAACTGGGGATTAAAGGTTTTATTTCACTATAATTCATGAGGCCGTTGTGCCTTTTAGGATTATCCACTAAAAATAAGGAGGAATTTAGAGATGGTTTTACCAATATGCGATGTCTGTTTAAAAAGCGGAATGTTATGTCAAGGTTGTGAGAATAAGCTGAAAACAGGAGAGATAAGTCAGCTTGACTTGGACATTGCAAAAATCCTCTACCGGGTGGGTGATGGTAAGATTGGTTACAAGAGAACCATAGAAATCGGAGACGTGGTTATCATCATCACCGAGAAAGATCAGGTGGGTAAACTCATTGGTAAGGGCGGTAAAATAGTAAGAGAAATATCCAAAACCCTGGAGAGAAAGATAAGGGTGGTTGGAGAGGACTCGGACTTTAAGGCCGTGGCCACTGATATACTAGCCCCTGCCCGTATTTCAGGTATTAACATAGTCTACGGTAAAGACGGAGAACAGAGATACAAGATACGGGTAAGAGGGGAAGACGCCCGAAGATTACCTGCCAAACTGGACGTTTTAAACAGCATAATCCAGGAATTAACCGGGGAGAAAACCTTGCTGGTCATTGACCGCAACAATTAAATCTATATGGGGCTTTAAAAGTCCTGTATTAATTTCTACCTAAATTTTTAACTTTAAGAAAAATTTTTCTGTATTTAACACCAAGATTATAATCAGGGGGTAAATCTGTATGACAATTGTGCTCTGTGTTACCGGAAGTGTGGCGGCAGTGGAAACAGTGAAACTGGCCCGGGAACTTAAAAGGAAGGGTTATCCAGTTAAATGTTTCATGACTGATGGGGCCTGTGATATTATCAATCCCTATGCCCTGGAATTTGCCACCGGGGAAAAAGTGGTGACCAAGCTCACCGGGGAGATAGAGCATGTTAAATATGCCGATGAAGATCTGATTCTGGTGGCCCCGGCCACCGCCAATGTAATTAGCAAGTTTGCCTACAAAATAGCAGACAACCCCATTAACACTCTTTTAGTAACAGCCAGTGGTTACGACACCCCTATTGTTATTGTACCCTCCATGCACCAGTCCATGTACCGGGCAGTGGAGGAAAATGTGGAGAAGCTTAAAAAAGAGGGCATAATCTTCGTGGAACCCAAAGAAGAGGAGAACAAGGCCAAATTCCCCTCCATAGATGACGTGGTACTCCAGGTCCAGAGGGCCACCTCAGCGGGTGGTCTGGAAGGCCGACGGGTACTGGTGAGTGCCGGGGGGACCTACGAGGACATAGACCCTATCCGGGGAATCACCAACCGCAGCTCCGGTAAGATGGGATTGGAACTGGCCAAGGAGGCCTACCGGAGGGGTGCTGAGGTCACCCTGGTCACGGGAAGGGTGGACGTGGAGATACCCCAGGTATTCAACCGGGTAAAGGTGGAATCCACCACGGACATGGCCCGGGCACTGGAGGATAACCTCATTGACCACGATGTTTTCATTGCTGCGGCAGCAGTCAGTGACTTCGTGGTGGAGAAAAACCAGTCCAAAATATCATCCCGCACAGAACAGACCCTGAAACTCAAACCCGCACCCAAGATCATAAACCAGGCCAAGGAACACAACCCTGCCCTGTACCTGGTGGGCTTCAAGGCCGAATACGGGGTGAACCAGGAAGAACTCATAGAATCCGCCAAGAAAAGGATGAGGGAATCCGGTGCCGACATGATGGTGGCCAACGATGTGGCTGAAGCCGGTGCAGGATTCGGGTCAGACCAGAACAAGGTCGTGCTCATAGATGATGAAACATGGGACGTACCTCTGAGCACCAAGGAAGAAATAGCCACCCTGATCATGGGGAGAATTGCGGAAAGGATAATTTAATTACACTTTTTTTTATTTCCCTTTTTATTTTTCGAATACTATTATTTATTTCAAATTACACCCTGAAAATCTCCATTGCGAAAATACTTTCTGCGACCTTATTTTCCTCTGTAAATGAAGTACCGGCTGATTCACAGGTGCCTCCAAACTCCACTTTTTGCAATAATTTCTAATAACTTTGTGGAAGTATGGTCGCTGTGTATAGTATGTGCCACCAATTAGGCGTGGGCCGGAGTGTGAAAATATCACTCTATGAAGGCTGCAATTTCCATTGGTGGCTAAATAGATGAGGACCTAAAACATTGCGACAAGCAAACCGCTTTTAGGTTTGATGTTGGTATGGTAGTATGTGGTGATATTTAGTAATGCTACTAGATAACTCCTTACTTTTCCAAATAAAACATATTTCCCAAGATAAAACTATTTTATAAATAGGCTTTTCCGCTGTGTCAAACAAGTCCGTTTGATCCTGGCGGAGGCCACTGCTATTGGGTTTCGATTAAGCCATGCAAGTCGAACGATCCTTCGGGGTCGTGGCG
>NZ_JARVXG010000022.1:0-15000 GCF_029848115.1 Methanobacterium formicicum
TCTTCTATAGTGGCCAGGAGCCGTTTTTGCACCTCAACACGGTTACGATACCAGTCGGTAGCCCATAAACGATGTAGATTCCATCCCAGTCCCTTCAGTATCTGTTGGCGGAGCCGGTCCCGGTCCCGGGCCACCCTGCTGGTCTGGTACATGGGCCCGTCGCAGGATATGCCCAGCAGATAACGTCCCGGATACTCGGGGTCCACCACGGCCAGGTCCACCCGGAAACCAGCACAACCCACCCTGCGGTGGATTTCGTACCCGTGTTCAGTTAAAAATTCGTAAACCGCTCCTTCAAAGGCATCGTCGGCTGTGTTAGGGAATTGCTCCTGGTGGCTGAGGATTTTATCATCGGCATATTCCAGGAACTCTTTCAGGGCGCGAAGACCAAATGGTGCAGTTGAATTTAAATGCAGGTCTTTCCCACGGAAATTTGAGAATATCAAACATTTTTCACGGGCCCGGGTTAAAAGAACGTTCAAACGCCTTTCTCCCCCGTCCTGATTTACTGGTCCAAAGTTATGGCTTAAACGGCCTTCTGCATCGAATCCATAACCTACGCTGACCATTATAACATCCCTTTCATCTCCTTGGATTGTTTCCAGGTTCTTAACGAAGAAATGTTCCCCCTGGTTTCCCTTGAAGTATTTTTCCATACTGGGGTTGAGTTTAAGTTGCAGTTCCAGTTCTTCCAGGATGGCCTGCTGCTGGCGCACATTGAAGGTGCCCACACCCAGGCTTTTGGTATTTCCGTACTTATGGTAATGGTCAAATACCTCTTTGATAACTGCCTTGGCTTCGGCCCGGTTGGTGGCTGTTTTTCCCCGGTCATATACAGTCTCTGGGAGGTGTATTAGTTTCAATCCCAACTCTTCCGAGTCCTGGTTGGGTGAAGGATATATCAGGAGGTGGTTATCATAGAACTCCTGGTTACTGACGGCAATGAGTGATTCGTGGCGGCTACGGTAGTGCCAGCGCAGCATCTTCGATGAAAAACTCCTTTTACACAGGTGGAGGATGCTCTCCATGTCGGCTAAGACAGCCAGGTCGTAGTCATCACTCTCCACATCCAGCATAATATCGAAAAAGCTGGTGGGAGGTAGTTGCCGGGTGTCGCCCATTATAACTGCACACCTTGCCCTCAATAGCGCTCCCAGGGCGTCTTCAGGTTTCACCTGGCTGGCTTCGTCGAAAATAACGTAATCAAAGCGCAGGTTCTTCACACTGTAGGGATCCAGGTACTGGGCAATGGAAAGGGGGCTCATCATGAAACAGGGCTTTATGGTCTGTATTATGCCTCCACAGATGGATAACAGTTTTCTTATGGGCATGTGGCCCCTTTTACGTGAAAATTCGCTTTTAAGTACTCCCAGCTCAGACCGGGGGGATGCGGTGCTGGATAGTGAGGGGCGGTTCTGGTGCAGTTCCTGGGCAATGCGGAACCGGTTCAGGGTAATGATCTTGCGGTCCAGTTCCCGGAATTCATCGATCTTCTTCTCATGAACTTCCCCCACAAAGCGGGAAAGGGAAGGTTCTTCTAAAAAGAGACTGCGCAGTAAGGAATCGGCAAAGTTACCTTCCAGACAGGGCACGATATTTTCGGCTGCAATTTCATCCTTATCCACCAACGCCACCAGGTTTTTACCCACAGTTTCCAGGCACTCGGCCCGTGATGAGTTAAAACGGGACCAGTTCTGCAATCCAGACAGTCCAACTTTTAAAAGGGATATCTGGGATGAAAGGTAATCAATAGGGCTTTTAACCAGGGACTTTCCCAGAACGGCGTCGGGCTCAAAGTGAAGGAAACTATCTAACTGCTCAATGTACTGCAGGATCTGGTCGTAATCCTGGTGCATTTCGGTGGTGATCTTTTTAATTTCGTGTTGTTCTGCTGAATCAAGAATTATAAGTATTTTTTCGGTGATCCTGCCTTCTTCCAGGGCTTTCCTGAACTTGAGGATCCACTCCGATATGTTCTTCAGATTTTCTGCTTCACTGTCTTCTGATTTCCAGTGGGAACCAAAGAGGGAACGGGCCAGTTCATCCTCGGCCCTTATCTGGGAACGGAGCTCCTGGCAGCGGATCAGTTCTTCCAGGTCCCGGAGGATGGTGGCCTCATTTTCAGGGGTCCTTCCCACATAAAGCTTCCTGATCTTCTTTTTAGTCTTTTTAAAATCTCCACTAAGGAATTTCAACAGTTTCGGCTTTTGTTCCTGGAAATTCAGGAGTAATGAGGGGATATCCTCATCTAGTACTCCTTTTTTGAATCTTCTCATGCCGTTTACCCTGGTTTTATATTCTTCCAGGGTTTTTATGAGATTGTAAACCTGTAATTTATCGTAATCCCACTGGGTGTTCATGATTAACTCTCTCTCCAGGGAGGGGAACGAGGAAATTATCTCCACTGCTGCAATCAGGTGTTCCATTTCCTCCAGAGTCACGGGTATGCTGACTCCCGATATTCTTGAAAGAGTTTCTGCCTTCAAATTCAGTTCATTCAGTGTTTCAACAGTTTTTTCCAGTAAAACCTCGATTTCTTCCTCTTCAGCGGGGAGTATGGGGTCTGGCCGGGTAGATTTCCAGGGGTTGTCCGATACGGGTTTCACCAGTTTGTAGAGTTCACCCATTTCCTTGAACTTGTTTATGGTGCGCTGCCATTCCCTTAGAGTACAGCTCCCTCCATCCTCCACCGTGAAACGTGGCATTTTGGTTTCATTTTTTTCGAAATGGTGCAGGGATCTTTCTTTAACTCCAAACAGCTGATAGGGTGTCCATTTGATCTGGGCATAGGGTGAATGGAGCAGGGTGACATATTCGTTTAGTTCAGATTTTAATTCTTCAATGGTGCTTAGATCGTCATCCATGGCTAGATCGATAGGTTTAGGATTTCGTAAAACACTTTCTAGCTTTTCAAGAACATCTTTTTTCTGGGATTTCTTACTATGGAGCTCTAAACAGAATTCTCCCAGTCCAACACTATCCAGACGACCCTTAACCACTTCCAGAGCAGCCATTTTTTCACTGACAAAGAGTACGGTGTTGCCCCGGGCCAGTAACTCGGCGATGAGGTTCACTATGGTCTGGGATTTACCAGTACCCGGTGGTCCTTCCACGACCAGGTCACGACCCTGCTTCACATCCTCTATAACCGCAATCTGGGATGAATCTGCATCCATAACATGGTAAACATCTTCGGAGGATAATTTAACATCCACCTGATCTTCTTTAAAACCTTGACTCAATTCTTCTTCTGTAGGGTCAAAAATAGCTTTTATAAGGGGATTTTCTTCCAGGGGCAGGTCTTCGGGCCAGCTTTCCGGGTCAAGGTCCTTGTACATCACAAATTTGGTGAAACTGAAGAAACCAAGGAAAACACTATTCCGAACTTCCCAATCCTTCTCATGGGAAACAGATTCCCGGACCTGGTCCAAGTATTCATCAATGCCCTCGGGTGTACGGGGCATTTCAAAATCAGGTATTTCCACCCCATAATCCAATAATTTGGCCTGTAGGGATATATTGGAGATTATGTCTTCACCAGTCCAGCGGAGTTTAAAGGAACCTTTCACCCGTTTACGTTCAAGTTCCACGGGAATCAGAATCAACGGTGCTGTATATTCCCCATGGTTTCCGTTGTCATCCCGCCATTTCAAGAATCCCAGGGCCAGGTAGAGTATGTTGTAACCCTGCTCTTCCATCATTGATCTGGCACGCTGGTTAATGTAAAACAAACGGCGCTGGAGTTCTGCGGGCGTTAAATCAGTGGATAAAAAGATTTCCTTATTCTTCTCCAGAGTTTCCTGGTCTAAAGAGGGAGCTTCCCATAACAACGATTCTTCATAACCTTCTTCTCCAGAGATGGTATTAATTCCCGATAAATCAGACTCATCAGGTGCAGTTAAAGCCTCCTCGTTTAATTCAGGATCCTCTAAAGAAATAGTAGTAGTGGTTGAGTTTTCATCAACAGTTTTTTCAACAGGTTGGCCAGTTCCACTAACTGATTCTTGAGTACGGGGTTGGCTCTCTTCCGGTGATGAATCCTTATTATCTTGGTCTAAATAGTTGTCTCCTGGAGTAGTAACAGTTCCTTCCATTTCTGACCGAGGGATAAACTGTAATAGTTTCCTTTTACTCTTTTTGAGGATTAAACGGTCGTAAATCTCGGCTAAGTCTGCTTCCTTGACTTCCACGGTCATGCTGCGTGGTCGGAAGTTTAAAAGCTGGTTACGCATGGTAAGGTCCAGCAGGTTCTGTCTTAGAACATCGATCTGTCTGTATATGTCCACCTTGGAAAGTTCGGACATTTCATTTACCTCTCATAACTTGGATTGTCCCGGGAACTAACAATGATTATCAATATGATCAATAATGGTTTATTTATACTCTATATTAAAACTATCCCCCTTTTTTTTCATCAAGAGGGTTATTCTCTCTGTATGGCATCCTTGAAGAAGCTGGGCACCAGTTTTCGGTAGAGTTTGTTCCGGAGTAACATACGGAAGTTCCCGTCTAAGATGTAGGTCTCACAGTAATCATCTTCCGCCCGCATACCCCGCCCATAAGCCTGTAGGAGAGTCATTATAGTCTTATAAGCATACCAGGAGGGGTCCTGCTGTTTCCGCTGATTTATCTGGGGATCCCCCAGGTAAGGGAAGGGTATTTTGTAGATGATCTGGAACTGGCACTTTTCATAGGGCAGGTCCACCCCTTCACTCATGGATGGGCTCACCAGAACCCGGGGTTCTTTACTGTATTCGAACCGGTCCAGGACATGTTCCCTGTTTTTAGGGTTATGGCCCATTAACCGAGGATTTTTCAGGTTCTTAATGATATACTGCTGACACTTGTAATTATGGGTGTGAATAAGCCCTTTTTCGTATTTATGGTGTTCAATGATCTTCTCTAACACGGGAAGGGTTTTGGGGGCGGTACGTTTGATCAGGCGGTGGGACATATTTCCCACCAGTTTAAGGTGTACCGGACGGGACGAAGGGGGAAAAATACTCTTAACTTCCAGGTGATAGGTTTCTTCCGGGTCTATGCCGAGCCACTGGCAGAATAAGTCCTGGTCCAGGATGGTGGCACTCATAAACAGCCGGATATCGGCGTGGTTAAAGAGCCGGTCATTGGCGTAGGTGTCCACCCGCAGTGGCTTAAATGAAACCCCACCAGGGCTGGTATCCACCACCCAGTTGTCTGGATGGTTTTCCAGGTTCCTTGAAAGCTCGCTGAGGTTCATTTTCATTCGATTAACCCGGTCGGCCTGGTTTTTTGGTATCTGTTTCAGGTCTATGTCCTGGTAATCCTCGTAGAGTGATTCCACAAAGAGAATCCATTCATCCGGTTCCTCTTGTTTCATCATGCTGGGGGGTATGACTTTTTTAACCTCACGTTCCAGTCTCCGGTTGTACAGGTTTACCTCTAGGCGCTGCATGAGCTTGTTTTCCAGGTTATGGGCCTCATCCAGAACCATGAAATCTCTTTTACCGAAGTGTTTCACGTAGTTCAGTTCCAGAAGGGCGTAATCATAGTTCATCAGTGTTATGCTGCTTTCCACGGCTGTGGCCTTTTGGTCCCAGTAACGGCACCTCTGGTTAGAACGGAAGTAAATGGGCGATCCGAAGGCATCCTGGAAGGCGTGCAGTTCCCCGTCGAAGGGTGATTTACTTATACCGTAGTCACAGGCAAATTTCTGTGTGCTGGGGATGGTCTGGCAGGTTCCCTGGTCACAGCCAAACTCCAGACTCTCATTCTGACACAAGAAGTTTCCACGGCCTTTTACCATGGGGTAACCGAATTCTGCGGCGTACTGTGACTGGAGCTGTTTGGTCATGGTTAGTATGTAAGCCGGATGGTACAGTCGGGCCAGGGTGGTGGCCACCACTGATTTACCAGTTCCAGTACCGGCCTCCAGGATTATGTTAGAATAACCATCGTCTATAGCCTCCCTGATTTCGGATATTATCTCTAACTGCCCTTCTCGGGGTGAAGCGAAGGGGAACTTTTCAATGATATCCTCGTCAATATGGGGGAAAGCCCTTTTCATGGCGTTAATTCTTGATGTTGATATTTTGGGTGTTTTAACCTGGGTACTGTCTCCAGTACTTCCAGAATTACATATACAGCGGTCTTTTATCATTCCGCACTTGTCACAGAAAAAGCCGTTATCCATAGGGAATTATATTTTGGATAATGGTATAAATAGGTAAAGTTTGACAGCGCGTGAGTAGTATTCTTTTAAAAACAGTCTTGATTATTAATTTTTAAGGTGTTTATTTAAATATAATCATGGTTATGCATTTAAAAGGATTTTATAGAAATGTTATAGGGTAATAACTTTTTTTGAGGATGGTTATAAATCATTTAATATAATAAGGTTATTTAAATTTTTATTACTAATTTATTGTTTATTGAAATTCTTTAAAAGTCGTTTAATAACTTAAATGGGTTGCATGAGTCTATTTTTAGGTTTTTTAAAATAAGAATAATATTATTTTTATTTGCAGTAATATTTATATAGGTTTAGTAATAATTTTTTATATAAAGTTATTATTAATTAGAAGTAAGTAATTATTATTCGGCAGGGACCAATTGGGGATTGTTTGATGAAAAGAAGGATTTTTTTATCAGTAGTATTTGTATTTCTTGTATTGGCATTCTGTGGTTCAGTTTCTGGTGCAAATAATAATATTCAGCAAATTAGTGTCTCTTACAATGGTAGTTTACTAGATGGGGATAGTTTCAGCCCTGCCATTAGTGCTGATGGCCGTTACGTTGTATTTTCATCACAGGGAACTAATCTGGTGAACGACGATGATAACAATTGCAGTGATGTTTTCATTCATGACACTATATTAAATTTCACGGAAAGGGTGAGCATTTCTAATCAAGGTTTACAAGCAAATGGAGATAGTTTTAGTCCTGCGGTTAGTGGGGATGGGCGTTATGTAACTTTCACTTCTTACGCGTCGAATTTGGTTGCAGATGACACCAATGATTGTGCGGATATTTTCGTTCGGGATCGGCTTTTGGAAACAACTAATCGTATTAGTATTTCAAATAGTGGCGAAGAAGGCAATGCCGATAGTTTTGGTTCTGAAATAAGTGCTAATGGGGATTGCATTACATTTTGCTCCTATGCCAATAACTTAGTAGATAACGATAAAAATTACTATTCCGATGTTTTTGTTTTTGATCGAACACAAAAAAGGATAAAGAGAATTAGTATTTCAAATACGGGTGAAGAATCAAATTCTGATAGTTTATATCCAGATATTAGTGGGGATGGGCGTTACATTACGTTCACTTCTGATGCCAACAACTTAGATTTCAACGATAAAAATGGTTGTAGTGATGTTTTCATTTTTGATCAGAATTTGAATTTAATCAAAAGAATTGTGGGATATAATTTCACTGAAGCTAATTCTGCTAGTATGGAATCGGCTATTAGTTCTGATGGGCGTTGCATAGTATTTTCTTCTTATGCTGATAATTTAGTTCCTGAAGATAATAATATGGTTTGTGATATCTTTGTATTTGATCAAATTTTAAATGAAATAGAGAGAGTGAGTGTTACCAGTGATGGAAAAGAATTTTCACAAAATTCAGGTGAACCTGATATTAGTGGGGATGGGCGCTACGTGGGTTTCACTATTATTCAGCATATCGTTCAAAAAGTTACCAACAAGGGGGGTAATTCCAAATCGGTCATCCATGAGGATACGGGAATATTTCTCTATGATCGAGGTTTAGGAACAACCAGCCTCATTAGTATTTCAAATAATGGAGATTTTGAAGATTCTAACAGCAGAGAACCCGGTCTCAGTTATAATGGCACTAATGTTGTTTTCAGCTCAGATTCATCTAATCTTGTGGGTAATGACACAAATAACTGGAATGATATATTCATCTATGAAAAATCTAATTATGAAGGTTTAATCGCATTTTTACACCCTCAAATTGTCAAATCTGGAGATCAGGTTTTAATTAAAGCCTATGATGATCCCGGAACTCTAACCATAACTGCCGAACTGTTTGGAGAAATCAAAAACTTAGTAAAGAATAACTATGGAGTTTGGGAAATTTATTTCCCTATTTATCACGTACCAGACGGGAATTATACGGTCATTTTGAGATCTTTAGCTGCTAACGGGGATTATGAAACCATTAGTCTTAACTTGACGGTTGATAATACCCCACCAACAGTCACCGGTAATATAACTCCAGAAATGGTTCAATATGGTGATTCATTAATTATCAGTGCGTATTCAGACTCAGATACAAAGAGAATTAAAGTCAATATTTTGGGTGAAACACTTCAAATGCATCAGGATTATGATGTGGGGATGATGGTTACATGGATATTGCATTATTTTGTCCCTGATTTTCCCGATGGGAATTATCCAGTTATATTAACTGCAATAGATGAAGCAGGAAATATTGGATTTTTAAAAATAAATTTAACTATAAATAATGATGTATATATTCTTTCTGCTTCATTAACTCCCGAAATAGTAAAAACATTTGACCAGATCAACATAACTGTAAATTCCAATCATAACACGGTTGGGATTTCAGCTTTAATTTTGGATGAAGTCTATCAATTAACAAAACAAACCGATGATACTTGGAATTTACAATATTGTGTGCCATATCTCCCAAATGGAAATTATAGTGTCTTATTAACGGCAGAGAATGCTTTTGGAAGTCAAAAATATTGTTATCTTTATTTTGAAATTTTCAACCAGTTGGATAATATCTGTCCTATTCTTAATGCAAGTATCACTCCAAATCCTTGTTACCTTATTAATGGCATATTTAAAGATAAACCTTTGATTGTTATAAACGTATCAACCGATACAGACACAATTAGTGTGAATGCTTCAATTGAAGAGGATAATATTGGCTTAATTAGACAATTAGATGGCTCGTGGCTAGGATATTATGAAGCATGGCTCCAAGAAGGTTTTTATCCATTGTTACTGACTGCAACTGACTGGTCGGGAAATCAGGGCTACAGTACTTTAAATCTAGCAATTGAGAACTTAGTACCCACTATTAATGTTACTGTTGATCCTAAAAGGCTGAAAGGTGATGAATTTTTTAAGTTAACTGTTTCTACCAGCCCCGACGCTGGACTGGTTTATGTATACACTACCATGGATTGGGATTACACGGATTTAATTAAACAAACCGATGGATCTTGGATATTACGACGTGTTGCTCCTTCCTGGTTTCAGGATCATGAGTATTCGATCTTGGTTATAGTTCAGTTTGGTATGGGCTGGGCCGACCAGAATACTCCCTTGTTGATAGAAGTGAATTATGTGACCTCCGTAATTGTAGATTCTTGTGCACCGTTCATTTTTGGTTTCGTAGTTCCTGAAGATATAAAATCAGGAGACCCACTTAGAATCGTTGCCCAAGTTTATCCTTCAAAATATTTAACCGATGACACTTGTGCAGTGAAGGCCCAGGTTTTTGATGAAGTGTTTAATTTAACCAAGGTTTATGGGGATGAAAATAGAAGTATTTGGGAGTACTATTACCTTGTTCCCCCGGTTATTGATGGAGTGTATCCTATTTTTTTGACAACTTTTGATGATTTAGGGAACAATAGGACTCAAATGGTTTATTTCACCGTTGACAATACACCCCCTCCTATAATTACTAGAGTCAACACTCAAATCTTAAAATCAGGTGACACAATTGTGGTTTACATAGATGATCATCCTGATATCAAGAACATATCAGCCGAAATTGTTGGTGAAAAATATAGTACTCCTCAAGAACTTGATGAACACTGGGGTTATCTTTTCCGGGGATGGATTCTTGATTATAAGGTCCCCTCACTTCCTGATGGAATTTATAATATTCTGTTAACTGCTGTAGATTTTGTAGGGAATAAACAAGTCTTATATATTCCTTTTACTGTGGACAACACTCCTCCAGTAGTGAATGGGATGTTAAATCCTACTGTTTTCAAATTTTTCGATTTTAGAGAATTGAGGAAATTAACAGTTACTGCAGTATCTTCTCCGGACACGAATGCTGTTTATGCCATAATTGATGGAATTCAACGGTTTTTAATCTATTTTAATGGACAATGGGTGTTGGAGCATAGAGTTCCCCACATTTTGAATATTGGTTCCAATTTGGTGACTGTGGTTGCCATTGATTATGCGGGAAATCAGGGTATTCTATATCTTTATTTCAATGTAGTGGGATTTTCTACAATAAATTTATATTATGGGGAATCAGGGCATGTTTTATCAGGATCGAATGGAAATTATAATGATTCGGGCAATTCTGTAGTTCCTAGCGGGAATATTGGTGGGTCTGGTGGGGGAGGAGGTGCTGAAGGGGGATTTTCAGGAGGAAGCAGTGGTCAATCTAGTTCAGGGCCTTCCATTAATTTAATGGATGTGCTTTTAATTATCCTTATAGTTTGTTTGATTCTCATATTGGTATTTTTATTTGCAACGCAAATCGTTTATTTATTTTGGTTAATTATTTGGTTAATTATGGACATGATAGCCGTAATTTCGTGGTTAGTCGAGTGTATGGCTTGTTTCATGGGAAGTTTTTTTTCGGCCCTACTTTTTGTGAATCCGTTTGCATTAATATTGAATGTTTTGGCTTTGGTTTTTAATCCCAGTCCCGCAAATATTTTAGATCTCGCTTTGACCTGGACTGGAGCATATTTATTCTTTATGGGGGCTTCAGAACTTTCCCTGCTTATTGAAATACTTTCTGATGTTACCTTTCCCCTGGTGGTTACCGAAGTCCTTGATGGTGTTAGTGGATGGATGCACGATCGAAAGAATGAAATAATACATTTTATTAAAAAAATAAATTAACTTAATATAATATGAGTGATACCATGATAATTCCTCCGGAAATTATGGAATGGCAAAGAGAGGATATGATCGACGAAATCCTGGCTGATTATGAAGTAGAGGGAATTGAAGACATAATTCACGAGTTAGACCTAGTGAAAAGCAATGGTTCTTATGAAAAGATGGCCAATAATTTTGGTATTGTCAATAAACGACGTAATTATATCATGGGCTGTTTTTTACCTTCTTTTGCCCGAAAAGAGAATTCACTAATTAAAATGGCTAGTGAAAACATGAAAAATCCCATTATTCCCAGACCATTCGGTGATACGTTTTGTTACGGGGAGTACTGTTTGTTATATTTGTATCTAGAAGTTATTTACTCGATGTATTCGGAGCGGAAGTTGAATTATGGGGATTTAAGGAATATCTATTTGAGTGGTTTAGATTTCCGCCTGGTTTTTGCCCTGGAAAATTTTGAGTGTGTTTTACAGACACCGGAACCCACACCTGATTTTTTTCAAAGACTTAGGAAAATGCATTTTGTGGATAAACAGTCCGAAAAACTTTTTATAAAGATTAGCATGCTTAAGAGAGCCACACTACACAATGTATTGGGGTATTTCTTTTTTTCCAGCTTCCAATTATCTGAAATGATTTTACTTACAGTACTTGCCGGATGTAGTGCTGCAGGAGATAATCGGGATAAAGTCAACGCATACGACGGTGTAAGGGCAAATTTAGCCTATCTCAAACTTATAAGGACTGATATTACTCAATATAAAGCCCCGGGTATTCCGAAAACTGAAGTATACGATGATCTAAATGGCGAAAATCAGAGTGCGGGTCTGGAAAAAGAAAAAGGTTATCTACTTTGTGAACAGTGCTTGGGAGTTTACCACCTTGAACCGGCTGAATCTCCTGAAGATTTTGAAACCTGTCGGTGTGGGGGGAAACTAATATATTTTGAGAACTTTTTCGAGTTGGAAAATGAGCTACTCCGCCAAAAAATAGATATATAAACTATTGTGGGTTGCTAGTTTAATGATTTCCAATAATCATCAGCATCAGATTAATTGATTTAAAAAGAATTATTATCAGGACGACCAGGGATTAAGGGGGTTAAAATATTTTTAGTAGGGTATATGAATTGCAGTTTCGTAAAGCATTGGATCGTATTGAAAATGAAGATGTTGATGGTTTAGATGAAATTGTATATTTAATGAAAATAACAAGGGATTCTGGAATATACAATGAATTAAAAAGAGCATTTAAAATAAATCTACATCTTTACAACTTAGAAGGCATTTATTCCGGAGAAATTTCACAAAGTAAAGTTTATTCTCAGGCTAAAGATACTTTAGGTGTATTATTCCCAGAATCTGGATGTATAATTCGTTTTTATTATGTGCAAAAGATGTACACTTTAATTGAACTAAGATATTATATGACAGTTCAGCGGGAGTTAGATCGGGAAGATTTGAGGATTATTTATTCAAGTGGACTGGATAAAAGCCTTATTAAAGGACTTAATGAGTTTGATAATGGATTAGAATATCCTGAAACTACTTTAGAATTCTTTCAGAAGTTAAAAATGGTTAAATGGGAGAATGATGATACTAAAAAATTTGCCAACAATTTGAGACTATTGAAGAATGAATTCGCCTACCCTGGGTTTAGTTTCGTTAAATATTTTCGTCTATCTGCCATTGAAGATACTTTTATAAATTTTATCGGGTGTTGTTCTGCAGTTAATCAGGAACGGGACTACCTAAGTAAAAAAGATATTATAATTGGTTACAAAACTTCATTAAAGCTTTTAAATACTGACCTTGCTCATTATATTGTCCAAAATACAGAAAATGAACCTAACCGTGGATACCTTGTCTGTGATGGCTGTAATGGTTATTATAAACTTCAAATAGAGGAATCCCCCGATGATTTCACTTCTGAGTGTGAATGCGGGGGTAAATTAAAATATAAAGAAAAATTAACATCTGCTGAAATCCAAACAATTAATTAAAATGTATGATGGTTTTTTTGATTTATAGTAAGGGCAGGCAATGTTTTTTTACTCATTAAATAATAGTTTCATGAATTTAAGTTCTCGATATACCTATTAACTATAATTATAAATACAAAACTATTATTCTAATTACTAATTCGGTGTTACATCATGAATAACAGTAAAGGTAAACTCATTGGTATTGGTGTGGGTCCGGGAGACCCTGATTTACTCACAGTTAAGGCAGTGAAAACACTGGAAAGTGTTCCAGTTATCTGTTCACCCAAGTCATCGAAAAATAAACCAAGTGTGGCTCTTTCCATAGTCCAGGGGATATTGGATGGTCGAGATGATGAATATAAGGTTATTGAACCTCTTTTCCCAATGATTGAGGATAAAAAAGCCCTTAAGAGTTATTGGAATGGTGCTGCACAGTTAATTGCCAAAGAATTGGATGAAGGCCGGGACGTTTCTTTTATAACTTTGGGAGACCCGTCAATTTACAGCACGTTCTCCTATGTGGCTAGCATAATCGGGGAACATGGTTATTCTGTGGAGATGATACCGGGAATAACCTCGTTTACTGGTTGTGCTGCTAGTGCAGGTATCACCCTGGGTGAAAAGGACGAAATAATCCTGGTGGTTCCCAAGGTGGACGAACGGCTGGGAGAACTTTTAGAACACGCTGACACTGCGGTGGTCATGAAGACCTCCCGTCACTCTTTGATGTTGGAAGAACTTATTGATAGGGATCCCCGGGAAAAGAAGGTGCTTTCTGTTCAAAACTGTGGTATGGAAGATGAGGAGATATTCGAGGGCTTTGCTAAAAATGGGAAGTACCTGTCCACTACCATAGTCAAGTTCAATGATTCTAAGGTTCATGAAAACCGGTGAATTTATTGTTATTTTTCAATTTTTTCCTATTATTTAGAGGTTTTTTCTAAAATCAAAGGACTAGTCTCTTATGGAAGAGGGATTAAAATATAAATAGCACGGAGAATTATTGATGGTGAGATAAATGGCGTTAAATTTATATTCATTGAACATGGAGAAGGGAATCCACTATGAAGGCATTGTAACTACGGTTAACGCGGATGGAACACCAAACGCAGCTCCTATGGGAGTAATTTGTAAGGGCCCAGACCAGGTGGTCCTCCGGTTACACGAAGGGTCGCGCACCATAGCCAATGTGAAACGGGACCAAAAGTTCTATGTCAATTTATCCCGGGATCCCCTCCTTTTCACTTATTCCCTTATAGGCGAAGCATCCCACCTTGATTTTGTGGAAGAACCCCACGGATTTTCCCTGAAAAATGCCGATGCTTCCTTTTTCGGCGAAGTACGCCATGAAAAGAAAATTGTAAAGGAAAATGATGCCATGGGTGAAAATATCACCATAATGTTCCATTCCCAGGTCAAAGATATTAAACAACAAAAAAAGGAGTCCGAACCGTTGAGCCGGGCCATATGCGGAGTACTCGAGGCTCTCGTAAACTTGACCAGGGTTAGAAGGGTTTCATCTGTGAAAAAGCAGGAATATGCTGATAGGATGAAGGAGATATCCCGGGTGGTAAACCACGTAGGGGGACCGGAGCATAAAAAGGCAATTGAACTAATTCAAAAAGAATTTGCACTGAGAATTAAGGAATGATTGGGTAAAAATGGAACTAAAGGTGAAATAATTGCTTGAACCACGTTATCATGTTATAAAAGATTTCCAGTTTGAATCAGGGGAAATGATCCAGGATATGAAACTGGAATACGCCACACAGGGGATTAAAAAGGTGGATGGTGAGGGTAATATCACCAATGCCTTTATTTATCTCCATGGCTGGAGTGGGGACTTTTCTTCGGTAAGGAACCTGGAAAGTGTTATAGGGCCGGGTAAAGCTATAGATACCAACCAGTTCTACGTGATAAGTCCCACTGCTCTCGGGGCACCGGGATCTTCCAGTCCCTCCACCTCGGGCCTCCGGACAAAATTCCCACAATACACAATAAAAGATATGGTACGTGCCCATTATCAACTACTGACTGGTGGACTGGGAATAAAACATGTAAGGGGGATTATGGGCACGTCTATGGGCGGTTTCCAGGTTTTGAACTGGGCACTGCAGTACCCGGATTTTATGGATTTTTTGATACTCAATGGAACCA
>NZ_JARVXG010000022.1:20000-40394 GCF_029848115.1 Methanobacterium formicicum
GTACTTCTGGACTATTAGGGCCATACTGGGGTCCAGTGATCGCGGGACTATCTGGGGCAGCATCTCATTAATGGTGACATCCAGTCCCATCTTCTTGAGGCCGAAGGCCATTTCCAGTCCAATAAGCCCGGCCCCCACCACCACTACTTTTTTACTCTTTTGGGCCCATTTTTTAATGGTTTCACCGTCTTTAATGGTCCTGATTTTAAATACTCCTTCCAAATCAGTTCCTTCAATGGGTGGGGTTATGGGTGCCCCTCCCGTGGCTATAACCAAATAATCGTAGGATAATTCCACAGATTCACCGGAGGGAATTCTGGAAAGAGGGTCTATTCTATTGTATTTGATGGTTTTTTCCCCACTGGAAACTTCAAATACCTCGGCCCGGGTTATAACTTCAATATCCCGCTCTAGGTAGTCTTCGGGCTGGTGCATGATGATGTCTTTAAAATGGTCGACTTGACCAGAGAGAACGTAAGGAATGGCACAGGGTGAGTAAGCTATATTTTCATCCCTGGTAATAACAGTTATTTTGGCGTTTTTATCTAGTTTTCTTATGTTTGAAGCAGTGGACAGTCCGCCTGCCCCTCCTCCGATTATTACAATTTTCATTAAAATGTTCACCTTCTTGATCACTACAAACTTACAACCATAAATTTATCATTTACCCTTGAATAATATTTGTTTAGATGCCGGGTGTAATTGGCAATTAAATATTTCCAATAAGCATTTAGAAGACTAATTTTTTATAAAATAACCATATTTGAGATTAAAACATTTATAACTGGGATATTATGGTTAAAAAAAGGGAGAGCAATATAAAAGTGGGGATAACCTGTAAGTGCCAGGACGCTGCTGTTGCCCGTCCTCCTTCCCTTCTCAGAAAAGTTCAGTGTAAAAAATGTGGTATTTTTTTCCGCACCAACCGTGCTAAAGATGGCCCTGATCTGTGTTTTAACTGTAGAACTGGCAGATAACCTATTAGAGAATCAGTATATCTATTTTTCCCGATTTAAATAAGAGTATTAAATTAAGGGGGAGATGCAGGTTAAAACATCTGCATTATCCCGGGGACAGTTCCGTAGATAATTAAGAGTGCTACAATTGCAATCATGACCCAAGAAACACTGGAAACTATTGTTCCAGTAATGTTTTCCGGTACTTTGTATCGCAGCAGTTCCTCAAATATATGTCCTCCATCAAGGGGCTTCATTGGGAGGAGGTTAAACAGGCCCACCATTAAATTCAAGGCGTAAATCCAGTAACACACATCAGCGAGGTTGTACAGGGACCAGGGAATTATTTCACCAAAGTTTTGGGCCACCTCCGGTTTAACCACAAGATGCGTTTCGCTACGTGTTCCAGGATAAGCTATTGATTGATTTGAAGGCTGGCCAGTTGCTGTTATGGTATATGTGCCCTTATCAGTGACATAAGTCATTTGATCCCCGGGTTTTGTTTTGTTCATGATTAGTTCGGTGTAAGCATTTCGATTATTAACCGAATATCCATTAATACTGGTTACAATCATGCCTTCCTGGAGTATTCCCTCAGAAGGGCCGTTGGGGGTAACACTTATGATTTTTAGTCCGTCTGATTGGAATGCATAGGGTATAAATGAGGATGTGAGAATAATCACCACCACCCATGCAATTGCAGCCAGTCCCAAGTTAAACATGGATCCTGCAGCGTATATGCGTAGTTTAACAGATCTTTTGGCTTTTTCAACATCTTCTTCATCTAGTTCCACGAATGCACCGGGCAGTACTGCCAGTAATATCACTCCAATTGATTTGATTTCTACTCCCTGGGCCCTGGCCAGTATCCCATGTCCAAATTCGTGGACCACCATCAACAGAATTAAAGCAATGATTCCAGCGAAAATGGGGATAAATATAGGAGATCCCGGTATATCCACTCCCGGTAAAAGCAGAGCAGTTGTTGGTTTCTGGAACATGACTTCTAGGGATAATATTATGGTGTACACCATGAAAGCCATACCTAAGACCGTGATGGGAATACCAATATTCATACTCCAACGCCAGAATTTGGGACTTAAATTGGCAATGTAATCTATCCATCCTCTCATTTTTTTGGTCCTTCTCATAAGAATGGGCCCATAAACATCTACTTTCAACTTATCTCTAAATAAAATCGCTAATATGTAGATAGAAACAAAGAAAATAGCATAGTATAATAAAACGTCCAAACCAGATCACCTTATGTTAGTTTAGTTACTTCCATGCTTTAAGCTTTTAGAGAATGGTAAGGGAGAACCTGGCACTCCTCTCCTTCCTCAATCCCTTCCAGGTTTTCAGGGATTATAATATAAGAATCAGAGTCCACCATTGATTTTATGATTCCCGAACCTTTGATCTTCAGGGGACGAACCAGGGGACCTTCAATCTTGGCCCTTATGTAATCAGTTCTACCTAAAGTGGAGGGTATTTTCCTCGATGCTTTTTTATGGATCACCAAGAGGTCCCGGGTAAGTCCCTGCATTTTAAGAAGTGCTTCCCGGACAAAAACATCGAACTGGACCATAGCTGCCACTGGAAAACCGGATAACATAAAAACAGGTTTGCCCTGGATCTGAGCAAAACCGAATGGTTTACCTGGCCTTAGAGACACTCCGTGAATGGGTACTTCACCCAATTTTTGGGCCACATCTACCACCACGTCTCCTTTACTGATAGCAGTCCCTCCTGTAGTGATCAAGGCGTCATACTCGTTTAGAAGTTTTTTAAAAAGCTGTTCTACCTGTTGGGCATTATCAATGGAGTGGAACATGTCGGGGGTGGATAGGCAGCTTTCCACCATGGATTTAATGGTAAAATGGTTTGAATTAATAACCTCTGGCCCTTCAATGTCTCTTTTGGGCATCACTAATTCACTACCAGTTATTATAACTGCAATTTTAGGTTTTTTACAAACTTTAACCCGGTCATAACCTGCTGAAGCGATGATTGCCAGTTCTGCAGGTCCCAATAACTGGCCATCTTTCAGGACCTGGTCGCCCTGCTTAAAGTCCTCTCCCGCAGGGGATATGTTTTCACCGGGCACTACTGATGTTTCCACGGTGATGGTGTCACCCTCTTCATGGGTGTACTCTTCCATGACCACTGCACTGGCACCGGAGGGTATTGGTGCCCCGGTGGCTATTTTAATGGCCTCGCCTGGTTTAAGTTTATGTCCTGATTTTTGCCCTGCCAGTATATTGCCCACTAGCTTTAACTGGAAAGGGTTGTTCTCGGAGTGCCCGAAACTATCTTCGGCTACTATAGCGTAGCCATCCATTGCTGAACGGTTGAAGGGCGGTGAATTTAAATAACTAGTAATTTCCTGGGCAATCACTCTCTGATTGGCTTCTTCCAATGGAATTTCTTCGATTCTGCTCTTTTCCAAGCAACTGTTAATGAGTTTTTGGGCCTCACTAGCGGCCATAAGTTTAGACAGAAACATGTTCATCATCCCGTTAAGGGTTTACATGGAAATGGGGGTGTGTTATAAGTTATCTAGAATCTTTAGATCCGGATTTCTAGTTAATTAAAGAACTTATAAAATGTATTTAAAGATTGTCATACCTCTTTATTATACTAAACAATTCCATTAACTTGGGTAAAGATGACATAAAAAGTTTGAATTGTTCGATAAATCGATTTAGGGATATTAAAATGGAAACAGTAGTCATTTTAACTGCAATATCTGCATTTGTATCCACGAACCTGGATGATATATTTATTCTCGCTGCATTTTTTGCAAATCCCGAGTTTGAGGCGAAAAATATAGTTTTAGGACAGTACCTAGGATTTGTTCTCCTTTTAATGGCGAGTTCCCTGGCATACTTTGCACAATTCTTCATTCCATTCCAGTGGATCAGCTTACTGGGATTTATCCCCCTATTTATGGGGATAAGGGGACTTATAAAACTCTGGAAACCAAAAAATCAGGATATTTCCCCGGAAAATGATATCAGATATGGGAAGGGCCGCAAGGTGGGGGTGGTGGCGTTAGTCACGGTAATTAATGGTGGGGATAATTTAGGGGTTTACGTGCCCCTTTTTGCCAGTATGAATGCCTATGGTCTTTTTATAACAGCCACTATCTTCCTGGTCCTGGTGGGGTTCTGGTGCATTTTAGGGTTTAAACTGGTGAACAACCACCTTTTAAGGGATAAGATTAGGAATTATGGTCACAAAATTCTCCCTTTAGTGATGATAACCATTGGGCTTTTGATTCTGTTAAGAGGGTGGTTATAAAGATGATGATTGGTGGGTCTGCTTTGGTTAAGTAAATAAAGAAGTTAGAGCCAAGTATATAAAGAGTGAGTTAATTTTTTTAATCCCGGGGAGAGATGTGACTTGAGCTTTGACCAGATAATGATTAAAATAGATTCCCTAAACAAGTCTTTCGGACACATCCAGGCACTGGAAAATTTAAACCTGGAAATAAAAAAAGGAGAATTACTGGGGATTATAGGGCCTAACGGTGCCGGGAAAACCACAGCCATCCGTATTATATGCTGTATATTGCAACCCAACTCGGGGGAAGTGACAGTTGGGGGTTACAGTATTCACCACGACCAGATCAAGATCAAATCCATGATCGGATACTTGCCGGAGGAACCCAACCTTTACGAACGTTTCAAGGCCCGTGAACTTTTAAGGTACTTTGGAGAGCTGTACGGTGTGCCCCGGGACCAGATTGAGGGGAGGATAGACCAGCTCCTGGAACTGGTGGGGATGAGCCACCGTGCTGATGACCGGATCAACACTTTCTCCAAGGGCCTCCGCCAGCGTATTGGCATTGCCCGGGCCCTGATCCACGACCCGGAGGTTATAATATTTGATGAGC
Source organism: Methanobacterium formicicum (assembly GCF_029848115.1). Taxonomy (NCBI): domain Archaea; kingdom Methanobacteriati; phylum Methanobacteriota; class Methanobacteria; order Methanobacteriales; family Methanobacteriaceae; genus Methanobacterium; species Methanobacterium formicicum. The sequence continues at coordinate 24,855 of NZ_JARVXG010000022.1, forward strand.
CCACCATGGGCCTGGACCCGGCCACCTCCCAGGCCATACGCAACTTCATAAAAGAACTCAAAGGTGAAAAGACAGTTATCCTCTGCACCCATTACATGCACGAGGCTGACCTGCTGTGTGACCGGGTGGCCATTTTGAACCAGGGAAAGATTCTGGACATGGGAACACCCAAATATTTGAAGGAAAAAATACACGGGGATCTAATTCTACAGGTAAGGGTTCATGATCCTCAAAAGATTGACAGAAACCAGTTAATGGCCTTGGAGTCAGTGGAAGGAGTAAATCTGGATGGTAACCAGTTTTTGATCTCCCTGCACTCCCGGGAAGATATTCCCCACATAATCGATGTTTTCGGTGCCCAGACCATTGCCGTGAACACTAAAGAACCCACCCTGGACGATGTTTTTATTCAGACTACCCAATAAATCCGTAATGAAGCGGAAAATAACCGCTAAATCACCACAGACTTATCAAATGGAAGAATGGTTCATGTGGAGTTAATTTGTATCTTGGAAATGGGCGAATAATATGAATCTTAGCAAAAATTTCATGGTAATTGCTCGGTGGGAGCTGAAAAATACTTTAAAAAGTAAAAAATTCCTTCTCATATTCTTTATGCAGTTATCAGTCCTGGCCATGCTGATTTTAATGTTCAACTCCTTTGCCGCCACCATCGAATCGGATAAGGGGCTTTCCTTAACTCCGTCCCTGGTTGACTTCGCCACTCTGGATGTGGACGACCAGGGGGGCCTGTTTAAGAAAAGCATCGATCCAGAGGTAATAAAGGTCTACAGCACCAATGGTAATGATTCCCAGGCCCGCCTGGGAGCAGGCCAGACCAATGGGTTTTACACAGTTTCCCCTGATTCAATACAGAGGATACAGAATGGAGAGGTAGTAGACACCTTGCTGTATCTGGATTACTCTGATCCCCGGAGGAGCGTGGTTAGGGATGCTATTAACACCACCACCAAATCAGTTTCATCGGCTTTAACCCAGTCCTACCTGCAATCGGCCACTTCATCCAACACCAGCTCTCAAACTGGATTGAAGGAGGAAAAAACCGGGGAATCCCTCCCCATGCAGATCATCCGCAAGGTGATGCTGGTGGTCCTTCTCTTCTTACCCCTTTTCCTCTTTGGAAACATCATCATCGACAGTGTGGTGGGGGAAAAAGAGCGTAAAACCGGGGAAATACTGGTGGCCATGCCCCTTTCACCAGTGGAAATACTCCTGGGCAAAGGATTGGCGGTGGTGGTCATATCCGCCCTCCAGGTGGCCATGTGGGTGGCCGTCCTCCTAGCTGCAGGGTTCACCATAAACAATGTTATTGCGGTTTACCTCCTGGTGGTGCTCACGGCGTTGCCCATAGTGGGCCTCACTTCCATTATCGCCGCCTACGCCAAAAACTACAAGGAAGCAGGAATAGGGATTACCTTTGCCTACGTTCTGGTGGTGGGCTTTTTGATAGTCCCGGCCCTGGCATATATATCAAGAAAAAGTTTTTCAGCCAATATCTCCCCGATGACCACGGTAATGCGACTGTTTGCTGGTGAGGCAATTTCTCTCCCGGAAATCCTCATGTCCGTAACCCTGGTAATCTTCTTAAGCATGGTATTCTTTGGAATAGCTGCCTGGCTATTCCAGAGGGATGATGTGATGTTTGGGCCTAGACCTGGATTAATGAGGCTATTTTTAGAATTAATTGGTTTTAAAAAGCGCACGTGATTTTTATAAAACTGTGTGTTGTAAACCGTTCCTTCCCTATTTTTGAATTCATTCTGAGAAAATTCATTTGCAGTAAATTAATTTTCACCAGATCAAAACATTTAAATAATATGTAACATATTTCTTACATTAAATGTAATGTATTTTTTACATAGGCTTGATCGATGAGAAAAAAAAATGAAAACGCGAATTAAAGAATACAGAAAAGAACTCAAAATGACTCAGGAAGAGTTAGCAGAAGCGGTCAATGTGACCAGACAGACCATTATTGCTCTGGAACAGGGAAGATACAACCCTTCCCTGGTATTGGCTTACATGATAACTAAAGCACTGAAAAAGAGATATATGGAGGATGTTTTCTTGCTGGATGAACTGGGATGAAGTTCTACTACAACATTAAATATTATGAATAAAATATGATATTTGCTGAAATTAATAATAAGGAGGCGGTAATTTGGGAATTTATAGTTTGTCATTTAAAAACCTTAAAAGAAGAAAACTCAGAAGCGCCCTGACCATGCTGGGTATAATCATCGGTGTGGCCACCCTGGTGCTTTTAATGGGTGCGGGTACCGGAATGCAGTCCTACATGAAGGAACAGACCGAGACCATGATGGGAGATATCTCCATATACAACAGCTCCGGCGGAGCATACATGGGATCCACAATGGACTCTTACCTGGACCAAAAAACAGTATCGCAGATAAAAAACATGTCCCAGCTATACGATATTAAGGAGGAAACCACCTTCACCACGGAAATGAACAGAACTCCTCTGTACGTAATAGGATTATCTAACTGGGACCAGGTTAAATTCAACGGAACACCTGGTGTGGTTATAGACCAGTCCCTGGTTGATAAATTCGGTTACAAGATAGGCAGCACCATCACCATTAAAGAAAAAGACTTCACCGTAACTGGGATAACTAAGGAAACCACTGGAATGGGAATGGGCATCATATTTTTGGACGTGGATAAAGCCGTACCCCTGAACGATAATAAGGTTACCAGCATAAGTGCCAGTGCCCGGGGAGACCCCGAAACTGTTAAAAAAGAAGTGGAAAGTCAGGTTTCTGGAGTCACGGCCATGACCCAATCCGACTTTACCAAACAGATCGATGACATGATGAATGGTATTATGCTCTTTATCGGGGCTATTGCCAGTATAGGCCTTATCGTGGGAGTTATTAGTATTGTGAACATCATGCTGGTGAATGTAACCGAGAGAACCCGTGAAATTGGGGTTTTAAAGGCCATAGGATTCACCAACCGTGAGGTACTGGGTAGCATATTAATGGAAGCCGGTCTTTTAGGTTTTATTGGGGCCATGGTTGGCCTTATTCTGGCGGCAATCCTTCTACAGTTGGGTATAATTTTATTTGGAGCGCAGCTGGGAATGGAAGATGTCAGTTTGGCTTACATGCTCCCTGCCTGGCTGGTTTTAGCAGTGGTCGGCGGAGCCACTTTATTAAGTGTCCTGGCAGGTCTTTACCCTGCATGGAGGGCATCTAGACTCAATGTTGTGGAGGCACTGCGCTATGACTGATATACTAAAGGTTAAAGAAGTATGGAAAACATATAAAATGGGTGCAGAGGAAATCAATGCCCTGCAGGGAGTGGACTTCAAACTGGAAGAAAAAGCCTTCCTGGCAGTTATGGGTCCATCGGGTTCAGGAAAATCCACACTCCTGCACCTGGCTGGTATACTGGATCTTCCCACCAGGGGGGAGGTATTCCTGCAGGGGAAAAAAATCACGGAACTATCCAGTAAAGAGCAGGCCCATTTAAGGCGTACAGGGATTGGTTTCGTTTTCCAACGTTTCAATCTACTCTCACAGTTAACTGCTGAGGAAAATGTGATGCTTCCCATGATCAATCCTGATAAAAAGAAGGCCCGGGAACTCCTGGACAGGGTTGGGCTGGAAGGCAAATACGATAGACTCCCCACCCAGTTATCTGGGGGTGAAGAGCAGAGAGTGGCCATTGCCCGATCTCTGGCCAACGATCCCCTGTTAATACTGGCAGACGAGCCCACTGGGGAGTTGGATACTGCCAACAGTCAGATGATCATGGAACTTTTAACTGACCTGAATGCTGAGGGCATGAGTATCATCATCGTCACCCATGACCCCATGGCTGCAGAATATGCCCATAAAACTGTCCAGATGAGAGACGGAAAGATATTAGACTAATATCTGGAAGATCTCCTAAAAAGCGAAACGTAAACCCTGAACCATGAAAATCCCCACCACCCTGACTAAAATAATGGCCCTGGCCAAAAAAGAGGCCCGGGACATACTGCAAAACCGGATATACTTACTGGTGGTTCTGGTTCAGGTGTTTATTATTATCGGAGCAGTGGGGCTGGTTATGGTGGCTTCGGTGGCCAGTGACCCTACCCTTTTAGACCAGATAGGAATATCTTCTGCCCTGAATATAGGCCTACCTCAGGATCTGGAAGGGTCAAGCCTGTCACAGTATCTCGAACAACAGAAAATAACCTTAAACTATTATCCCAGTACGGAAGAGGCTAAAGCACAATTGGGGAAGAAGCTGGTAGCTATTGTGGATCTCTCCAGTTCGGGGGAAGTGGTGGCGCAGGTGGACACCTCCAATGTCTTTTATCCAGTGGTATCCACCAAGATCAGTGATGCAGTGACCAAGTTCAACACTGAAAAAACCTTGAAAAGCGCGGGCTTAAACCAGACCCAGGTGAACACCATCCAGAACCCGGTTAACTTCCAGGAAGTTAAAGTCAATCAGGATAAGCAGGTACCTCTGGCACTGGACAGTCCCTACTTCGTGGAGATGATCTACGGTTTTATAGTACCTTTTATTCTCCTTTTACCCTTTTTCCTGGCCAGCAACATTGTTACCGACAGTGTGGTGGGTGAAAAGGAGAGGAAAACCTTCGAGGTACTTTTAATGACTCCCCTATCCAGTTACATGGTTATAATTGGTAAAATAATTCCTATACTATTATTCTCCCTTATACAGAGTGTAGCCTGGATAATATTGCTGGATCTACTCCGGGTGCCTATATTCAACCCGGTTCTCATGGTAATAGTTCTATTTTTCATGGGCCTGGCCTTTATTGGGGTGGGGATACTCATCTCCATGTTGGTGGACAGTACCAAGGAGGCCAACTCGGCCATAACCTTGGTACTGGTATTTGCCACTTTCATACTGTTTATACCCCTCTTTGTAAAATCAGATATTTTTCAGGGGATATTCAACTTCATACCCACGGTTTTAATGGTTAAACTGGCAGTATCCCCTAAAATTCAGCCGGAAATTATGATATACCTGTTACCCACTCTGATTTTGTCTTTCCTCATATTTGTGGGAACAGTGCGGTCCTTCCGTCATGAACGAGCCATCCGGTTATGAAATAAACTGAGTATTTTTTTTATAAGTATTTCAAACAAGGTAAATCTTCAAACAAGGTAAATCACGGCACTCATAACCAGTGCTGAAATCAAGGGTATGGGAATGTTATCGTCAATGGGGCTGTAGGCTTCGGTTAGAGTTCCGCCCAAAGCCCCTGCGAGTGCAGGGATAAGTGGTAACTGGGTGAGAGAAACCACCAATCCTACCACCAGGAAAGCCAGGCTTCCTTCCAGGGTTTTACGTGATTGGAAAGGCAATTTTATTTTTCCAAATTTTCGACCAATCAGGGTGGATGCTGAATCACCAAAGAGCAGGATCAAAATGGCGGCATTGGCAATGCTCATGTTGAATTGGAAAAGGCTTAGAGTGAGGATTATACCTATAAAAAAGTAAACAAATCCCCTTTCATCCTCATCACGCTTGGCAATTCGAAAAATAGTGGAAAAAAAGGGAATATGGTGATGGTGGTCCAGCCGGAACACTACAATCACAAAGGCCAGTATGGCCACGCACAGGATAATGAGGAATTTTGGGGGTAAAATATAACTTAAAAAAACGATGAAGACTCCGGAAGCATGAATTAGCTGCCTCCAGAGTTCTTTCTTCATACTATCAGACCATATGTTTATTTTTAGTATATCTATCTGTTTATGCTACTTTGTATTGTATTGGGGGCTTCATCAGGCCATGAACTTCTCTATAACTCCATGGTAAGAGTCTTTAAGTTGCTGGATGTTTATTTCAATGTTCGACGGCTTTAATTTAAGAGAAGTTCCTTTAACCGAACCAATGGCAGCTGCTGGGACATTCATCCTCTTCAAAGTGTTCAATATTTCTGCAGAGGCTCCTTCTTTTACAGTCACTAGATAACGGGCGTGGGATTCTGAGAAGAGTATTTCCGGATCAGAAAGACCTTCCGCACCAGGAACTGCTGATAAATCTACACTAGCTCCCATGTCTCCTTTAATGGCCATTTCTCCCAGGGCCACTCCTAATCCGCCTGTGGATAAATCGTGAACTGCAGTAACCTGCCCCTCAACATCGTTTTGGATTAGCTCCAGTACTGCCCGGGCAGAAGCGTATTCCTCTTCGAGGTTAACCTGGGGTGCTTCTCCCTGCACCACTCCGTGCACTGTCTTATGGTATTCGGATCCATCCATCTCGGGACGGGTGGTTCCAATGACCAGGATTTGGTCCCCTTCATTTTTGAATTCCATGGTTCGGATATCGGGGATGTCCATGATTCCAGCCACACTAACCACTGGTGAGGGGTTAACCGTTACTCCTTCGGTTTCATTGTAGAAACTCACATTTCCACTGATAACTGGTAACTGGAACTGGTTGGCAATATCGGACATTCCCTGCACGCACTCTTTAAACTGCCAGAATACCTCTGGCTTTTCCGGGTTTCCGAAGTTAAGGCAGTCCACCAGGCACAGTGGTTCTGATCCCATGGCCACTACGTTGCGTATGGCCTCGGCCACTGCACCGGCACCTCCCTGGTAGGGGTCCAGGTAGCAGTGTATGCTGTTACAGTCACTGGTTAGGGTAAAAGCCTTTTCATCGTCCACTTTTAAGACCGCGGCGTCATCTCCGGGTTTAACCACGGTACGTATTTGCACTTCGTGGTCGTACTGGCGGTAGACCCATTTTTTGCTGGCAATGTTCTGACTGGAAAGTAGATTTAACAGGGCCTCATCCAGTGGTCCGTCCTCCACTTCCACGTATTTTTCATCTTTAACTGGCTCTATGGCTTCACGTTCCACCAGGGGTGGGTCAGCCAGAAGTTGGGTGGGTAGATCGGCTATTAATTCTCCTTCCCGGGTGACCACCATGTGTCCAGTATCGGTGACCTGACCAATCACTGCGTAGGGTAGTTCATGCTTATCAAATATTTGAACTAAGCCATCAACATCATGAGGGTTAACCACAAATACCATTCTTTCCTGTGACTCAGAAAGCATTATTTCGTAGGGAGTCATTCCTTCCTCCCGTAGTGGCACTTTGGTCAACTCCATCTGGGCTCCGTTACCACTTTTATCTGCCATTTCAGAAATACAGCAGGTGAGGCCTCCACCGCCCAGGTCCTTCAATCCCTGCACGTTAACTTTCTCCAGGGCTTCGAAGGTGGCTTCCATAACCTGTTTTTTAGTGAAGGGATCACCCACTTGCACTGCCGGCCGGCTTTCCAGTTCAGAGGCAGAGGTGAGTTCCTCCGAGGCGAAGGTCACTCCGTGGATTCCATCCCGTCCAGTACGTCCTCCCATCAGCACGAAGACATCTCCCACATTGGGGGCTATTCCCCTTACAATCTCATCTTTACGTACAATACCGGCACAGACTACGTTTACCAGGGGGTTGAACTTGAAGTTATCCTCAAATTCCACTTCTCCCCCTACGGTGGGTATACCTACCCGGTTACCATAGTCTGAGATTCCTTTCACTACGTATTCAAAGATGTAACGTGACCTCTGGTCCTCCATGGGTCCGAAACGCAGAGAGTCTAACAGGGCCACGGGCATTGCTCCCATGGAAATAATATCCCTTATAATTCCACCGATTCCTGTACCGGCTCCACCGTAGGGTTCTACAGCGGAGGGGTGGTTGTGGCTCTCCATCCCCATAACCAGGGCCAGTTCATCGGTGAGTTCTACGATTCCTGCGTCATCTCCGGGCCCCATTATAACCTTTTCTCCCTCGGTGGGGAATAATTTAAGTATGGGTCGGCTACTCTTGTAGGAACAATGTTCTGAGAACATTATGTCCAGCATACCTTCTTCCAGGGGGTTGGGGTCCCGTCCCAGTACTTCTTTGATGTATTCCAGTTCATCTTTGGTTAAAGTCATGCTACATCTCCCTTTTTTGCCTTGATTAATATTCAGGACTTTTTAATACTTATGGTTAATTTGTAATCTTCAATATTCCATTTCTTGGTGTAATCCCCATCTTCATCGGTAAACTGGAGATTTTGTGCCCTTACTTCGTGGGATATGAAATCAAGATGTGGGTTTACCAGTGAACTGAACTCTGGACTGCAGTTGACATAAACATCTATATTGGCTTCCACATCCAGATCCAGGTCTTTTCTCATATCCTGTATCCTTCTTATGAGTTCACGGGACATGGCCTCTGACAATATATCCGGGGTGAGTTCGGTGTCCACGAAAACGCTTCCCTGGGCAAACTCGGCACTTACCACGTTATCTGGTAGTTCAGTTTCAAACACCACGTCACCTTCTTCCAGGGTGATGGTTTTATCCTCCAGTTCCACCAGATACTTTCCTTCAGATTCCATTGCCGCTACAATCTGGGCACCATCAACTGATGCTAATTTACCAGCAACTTTAGGAACGTCTCCCCGTAGTTTAGGCCCTAATGTCTTCATGTTAGGGGAGGCCAGAACTTTAAGGCCTTCAAACTCCTCTAAAATCTGCACACCCTTGGTGTTGGCCTGTTCAGTGAGGACATCGGTGAGTGCTTCCACTGCTTGGGTCACCCTATGGTCTTCGGTGACAATAACAATTTCTCGCACCGGCCAGCGGAGCTTGTAACGGGCCACATCACGGGCCCGGGCACAGGCCTCAATTATATCCCTTAATATGTCCATGTTGGTTTCCAGTTCCTGATCGATGATTTCCTGGTCCAGACACCAGTCCAGCATGTGCACACTATCGGGAGCATCTTTATCCACGCCACGGACCAGGTTCTGGTAGATCTCCTCGGTAACATGGGGGGCTATGGGTGCCAAGATGGTTATCAAATTCTTAAGCACATGGTAAAGAGTGTAATATGCTCCCAGTTTATCCGGGTCATCTTTTTCCACCCAGGTACGTCCCCTTATCAGGCGCACGTACCAGCGGCTTAAGTCCTCCAGTATAAAGTGGTTCAAACTGCGGGTGGCCTTGTGCAGGTGCAGGGAATCCATGGCCTCAGTGACCTCCAGGGCCACGGAGTGGACCCGGGAAGTAATCCAGCGGTCTTCATCACGGAACTTAAGATCATCAGGAGAGTGTAAAGTAGGATTAAATTCATCCAGGGCCATATAGGTGGTGCTGAAGACGTAAACATTCCATAAAATGTTGAACATTTTATTTACAGTGCCCAGTTCTTCCCAGTTGAACTTCAGGTCGTCCCATGGTTTGTTACCCCAGAGCAGGTAGAAACGGAGGACATCTGCCCCGTATTTTTGGATCACCTCATCGGGTTCCACCACGTTCCCCAGGGATTTGCTCATCTTTTTTCCTTCTTCATCCAGGGTGAAACCGTGCATCAGAACCCTCTGGTAGGGTACACTATCCATGGCGATTACTCCACAGCCCATCTGGGAATAGAACCATCCTCTGGTCTGGTCATGGCCTTCGGTAATGAACTGGTAGGGGTACCATTCTTCAAACATTTCCTTTTCTTTGGGGTAGTGAAGAGCAGCCCATCCTGCCACTCCGGAGTCGATCCACACATCCAGAACATCTGGGGTTCTTTGCATCTTCCCCCCACAGGAGCAGCCCAGCTTTATCTCATCCACGTGTGGCCGGTGGATGAAATCACCCTCTAGCTGGCCTTCCACTATTTTCTCCTGTAGCTCGTCTAGGGATCCTATCACTTCCATCTTCCCACAGTCTTCACAGAGCCAGATGGGTATGGGTATGCCCCAGTACCTTTGTCGGGAAATGGTCCAGTCTCGGGCGTTTTCTATCCAGTTACGGAACCGGCTTTCACCAGCCCAGGAGGGCACCCATTCCACCTTGTCCAGTTCACTGAGCATCTGGTCTTTGATGGCAGTGACCTTTAAAAACCACTGTTTGGTGGCCAGGTAGATGATGGGGGTTTTGCACCTCCAGCAGAACCCGTAACGGTGGTCGATGATGCCCTCTTTAAAGAGGAGATGATGGGAATCCAGGTCGGCAATTATGTAAGGGTCGGCATCCTTCACAAACTGACCCTGATATTTCCCTGCGCCTGCAGTAAATAAACCTGCTTCATCAACTGGGCAGAATATGGGCAATCCGTATTGTTTTCCTATTTCAAAGTCATCGGGACCGTGTCCCGGTGCGGTGTGTACACAACCGGTTCCTTCAGTGAGGGTTACATGTTCACCAGGGAGTATACGGTAATTGAAATCAATTTTAGCTTTTGAGTCGCTTTGAAAGGTAGTATGGGCATAATCGGGGGTTATTAAACCTGTAAGGGGATGTTCATATTCAGTTCCTTCCAGATCACTTCCCTTGACTACTTTTACTATTTCATAATCCTGTTCCGGGAAGGTAGCTTCCACCAGGGCTTCAGCCATCAGGTAAACTACGTCCATGCCTTCATTTTCAACTTTAACATAGGCATAATCGTAATCAGGATGCACACAAACTGCCAGGTTGGCCGGTAGTGTCCAGGGAGTGGTGGTCCATACTAAAATATACTCATTTTCCTGGCCTTTTAATGGGAATTTAACGTAGATGGAGGGGTCTTCCTTGTTTTCATAGTCGATCTCGGCCAGGGCCAGTGCAGTTTCGCATCTAGGGCACCAGGTGATAACCCGCAGGTCGTTTACCAGGAGTTCCTTTTCATGAGCTCTTTTAAGGGTCCACCAGCAGCTTTCCATGTACTGGGTGTCGAAAGTCACATATGGATTGTCCCAGTCCATCCAAACCCCCATCATCTGGAATTGTTTGGTCATAAGGGCCTGGTTTTCCACGGCAAACTCCTTACATTTGTTAACGAAATTTTCGATGCCTATGCTCCTTTCAATTTCCTTCTTACTTTTAAGTCCCAGGAGTCCTTCCACCTTGTGTTCAATGGGCAGGCCGTGGGTGTCCCATCCAGCCTGTCTGCGGACGTTGAATCCGGACATGGATTTGTAACGGAGGAAACTGTCCTTTATTGTTTTGTTCCAGGCAGTTCCCAGGTGAATCCGGCCACTGCAGTATGGTGGGCCGTCTAAAAATGAGAATTTAGGGTGGTCCTTCCTTAAATCTTTAGTAAGCTGATAAGTATGGTTATCATCCCAGAATTTCTGTATTTTCTCTTCGATTACTTTAGACTGGTATGATCGGGGGGCTTCCTTGATTGCCATCTAACATTTCTCCTTGAAAGTAATTGTACCTCTCAGGTACCTGAATGAATTAAACCAAATTATTAATTATACATTACAAACTTTGTTACCAGCCTTTTATATCCTTTTATATAACAGTGCTCACGGTGGAATTGGGTAGTTATAACCAAAAATAGGATAAATAACTGATTAAAAAAGTGTTTAAAAAGTGATAAGTAAATAAAAATAATATTATGGAAAAATAAAGGGGATGAACCAATTTTTAGAAGGTTCGAACTTTTCCCTTTATTAACATCTCAGTTATCTTGTTGATATCTGCTAACCATGTGTCCATAACGCCCTGAACTTCTTTTTGGACTTTGCCCATTTCGTAACCCTTTTCCAGGATGAGCTGGGCACTAGCTGCTTTTGGCTGGTCAATAGGGGCTCCAATCTGGCTTAAAATCATTATATTAACTTGATTTATTCCTTCCACTTCTTTAACTATGTCATTGGCCATCTGATTAGATAAAAGGTTGTATATTTTACCAACATGGTTGATGGGGTTTTTACCAGAGGTGGCTTCCATGGACATTGGTCGGTTGGGAGTAATTAATCCATTAGCTCGGTTTCCACGTCCTACTGATCCGTCATCACCCATTTCTGCCGAGGTCCCGGTTACGGTGAGGTAATAACCCTTTTCAGTATCACAGGAGGGGTCATCTCCAGTGTTGATGTAGGTTTTAACTTCTCTGGAAGTGTGTTTCAGGGCTAGTTCAGTTACAATATCGTTTAGCTCTTCCTTGGTGTTCAGGTAAGATTCAACACCATCCACATATTTGGATATCATGGCCACGGCCACGGTGAGGGTTATCTGGTCTCGGTCACGCAGACCCATTACTTTGATATCTTCCCCTACCTGGGGGTATTTTTTCTTGAATGATTTAGAGTTTAGGAGTTCTTCAATGGCCATAACCATGCTTTCGGTTTCGGAGAATGGAGCAAAACCCACTCCAAACGAGGTATCATTGGAAGCAGGCATTCCTTCCCTTTTGAAAACATCCACCAGATCCCCGGATCCATGACCAATTTTACATTCCACCACAGTGCAGGTTTCCACGTCCAGGTTGATGAGGCTTTCTTTGAGGTACTCTTTGGCAGCACCAATGGCTATTCGGTCAATACCTATCTTTTTACCTTCGTATTCTGGAACTCCCCTTCCGGTAAGGAGGATGTCCATGGGTTTGATTATGTCTCCACCACCAAATTCAGGGGAGGACTCTCCCGCAGTTATCTGCACTTCATCGGTGTTATGGTGTAGTACACCTCCGAAGTGATCCAGGTAAGCGTTGCACAGGCCACGGCTAACTGATTCTGCAATTCCGTCACTGATACTGTCCGGGTGGCCGATACCTTTCCTTTCCACGATTTCTATCTCTTGCTCCTCAATGGGCTTTTGAATAAGCTCTTCAACGAAAATATTTCTCATACAAGATCCCTCAAACTATAAAAAACCTATTATGATGATTTAGGTAAACTATTCACTGGGCTATTTTTCTCCAACCATAGTTTTTTTATTTTCTATTTAATTGATACTCATAATGTGTACTCTATGCCATTTGGCTTGAATGATATAAAAAATGATCGGTGTTTTTTTGATTTAAGGTAGGATCGGGTAGGCCAAGAAGGGGCACCACATCCTTCCCCTGCACATCACATTGGTTTACACTAATTTAAAGGATTACATCACTTTTTCCCCAATTCAAAAGTTTTAATGACTGAAAAAAGTTTTTATAATTCCCTAATCTTGGAAATAAATATGGAAATCAGTATATTATGTAGATATTCTTTAGTTTCCTAGAACTGGCAAGAAAAGGTGACTAGGAATAGTTATTCGGTTAAATTTTTATTCACGGATTAATCCAAAATTTAATCCTTCATAAACCTTAGATAGTATAGGGAATAGATACAAAAACTAAAATAAAGGATTCAGTACCAATCCAGAACAGGTAACCTACGGTGTAATAATGGCGGACAGTGAAAAATCGAGTTATGTATTCCTGGTGAATAAAACTAAAGCCACTAATCTGGGAAATGCCGATGTGGCCAACAGTTTTTTCTCCAGATTCAAGGGATTGATGATGGTAAAAAATTTAGAAAGGGGTTTAATCCTCAAATTGCCATCTGATAGGAGTAGAAGGGCATCAGCTATCCATATGTTCTTCATGCGTATACCCCTGGATGTCATCTTCGCGGATTCAGAAAAAAAGGTGGTGGACATTGTTACTCTTGATCCCTGGACCACTTACACTCCAGTGGCACCAGCACGCTATGTAATAGAACTGGAAAAGGGCAAATTAAAAGAATCTAATACAGAAATCGGTGATGAATTGGATTTCACCTGTGAACAGGCCTGAATCATATAACCAGCAGGGCAGTGGTGGGAAGGGGGAGGGGTGAGATAGGATTGACTTTCAGATTAGGGGATAAAAATATAAAGAGGGGATATCGTGGAGTTGAAGGTTAAAATCATTGATTATGGATTTTCAGATAGTTTAAAACGATATTATGTCACTTACCAGGTTACCGGGCTGGGAGGTGATGATCTGAGTAAGCTAATCCAACGTTTGCCGGATCCAATCACAGTCCAGGGGGATGAAATCCATCTCAATACCTACTTTGAGGAAGGGTATTATCCCTTTGGCACTGAAGATTCGCAAAACCGCCTGGAAGACTATATAGCCAGAGAAGAGCTGGAAATGACTGCATACCTCCTGGGCTTATTGGAAGATGATTGAGGATTTTTAAGGTTCAGGGTATGCTTTACCCTCTTCCTGATCCATTGCAGGTAAAGAATAGTGCAAATGGGCGAAAAGCCATTCATTGTTTTTTTCTTCAACAACTGCACTTAATCGGCCGGGTAAGTATATTTCCTGACCATTTACATGAGCTTCCATGTTCATATGGCAGGATAACCAGGCCACTTGGCCGGAGGCAGAAATGGTAACATCCCGGTATTTAATTCGAATGCGGGTGGCCTGTTCTAAGTCTCTTTCAAAGCCACAGCGTAGTTCTTCACTCCCTTTAACCCATTCATCAAAACCAGTCCCAATAACCACCAGATCATCCTCGGGAACAAATAGTTTCAACATCCCCTCAATATCTTTATCTTGATATCCTTGAGAGTACTTTTCTAAGAGTTTAAATACTGCATTTTTCACTTGTTCATTGGCTTCCATATTTTTATCCCTCTAAACTATATAAGAACACATGACATGTTTTTCAATTAACCCTATTCCAAAAACTTGATCTATGTTATGATTCATTGTCTGATTTCAATCTCTTTAAGGGCTACTTTAGCAACTTTTCGCACCACTGGATTCTCATCTTCAGTTGCCCTTTGAAGTACATCCACTGCCCGCTGGTCACCAACTATGGAAAGACTGAGTGCAGCCCCGTACCTTACATTGGCTTTTTCATCAGACATGGATTTAATTAAAGGTTCCACAGTTTGTTCGTCCTCAAAAACCCCCAGGGCCAGGGCAACTGCCTCTCGAACATGCCAATCTTCATCATCTAATGCTTCAATCAGTGGTTCAATGGCATCCGGCTCTCCGACTTCCGCTAAAAGTTCAGCAGCATCTTCACGAACCTTCCAATCCTCATTTTTAAGTTCTTCCAAGAGAAAATCTATCCTTTTATGCTCTTCAGCCATTTTTTAGTCCCCCTCATGTTTCCAATAATGGTCCAGCTTAGGAAGTGGTCCATGGTATTAATATGATTTTCAAGCTTAATTATCTTTCAAAAACTATCAGGGTCAATTGGGAATTTTAATCGTGAGATTTAAAATTAGATAGACTCAGGGGCTACAGTTTATTAAAATTAAAAAAAAAATGAGGGGAATTTATTCCTGTATTAAAGATAGGATTGTTGAAGGATCTTTAAGAACTTTAACCCCTTCCAATTTGTGTAGTTTCCTGCTGTTTTCCACATCGATCTCTCGCATGTGGATGGTGATGATGCTACCCCCACTCACTGCACCGTAGGGGCAGGCCACCTGGCAGGCAGCACATCCTTCACATTTAAGAAGGTTTATCTCAATCCCGGGAGTGATGGCGTCAGGGGGGCAAGCGGCAGCAGCTTCACAGGTATCGCAGTTTTGACATAACTCCAGTTCCAGTTTGGAGGGGAGTACTGTTTCCAGGTCTCCGGATTCCAGGTCCACTGGTACCAGCAGGGTTTTGATCTTTCCTTTACCGGATTGGGCCACGACGTTGGTCACCAGGCTGTCGGCAATTCCGTGTACCAGTTTGGCAATGGTGTTGGAGGTGGTGGGGGAAACAATCAGTAGATCGTACCTTCCCAAGGAAAAACGGCCAGATATGGGATAACTCCACATC
>NZ_JARVXG010000023.1 GCF_029848115.1 Methanobacterium formicicum
ATTTATAATATATAAATTAAATCCTTTAATAACCCACACGCACCCCACCCCAAACCCGCCCCCAACACCCCCCCCCGCCCGCCGGGGGCGCCCCCCCCCCCCGTGTGGTGTTATAAGAAAACACCACACACTAACTACATACCCCTTTATCACTTAAATGGATATGCCCAAATCTCTCCCAATTTGTCCCCAATTAATTCTACAGTACCATAAATAACCATCCATTGAAATTAATACGTTATTATGCAGATTAAATATCTATGGCTGTCAAAAGTAATAATTCCAGGATAAATCTCCGGGACTAACATTCCCCCTAATACTATGGGGAGTTTCACTCCTCGCAAAACCCATAATCTGACCAAAACAATCAAGCTAGGAAACAATGGGATAACGGAAACTAAACTAAAACAAAACAACCTAAACAGCTAAACAACTTAAACAACTTAAACAGCTAAAAACAAAACCCATAACAACCTGACAACTAAAAACAAACTTAACAAGTTAATACTAAAAACAAATCAACTAAAACAAGCTAACAACTAAAACAAAACCTAAGAGAATTAATCTAACAACCTAAAGCAAAAACTAGTAGGTAAACTTGAATAGGGATAAATTTAAGGGAATTTAAAAAAAATAGTCAGAAAGGAATAAAATCAGATTTTATTCCTTAATATTTGAAGATTACTTTGAAAAAGGTAATTACCTTATTCTACTACTTCAGCGAAACCAAAGTTCCTGCGGACGGAGTTGATTCTGATTTTAACTTCGTCACCGACTTTAGCTCCAGAAACAAAGACAACAAACCCTTCAATACGGGTAATGCCGTCGCCATCTCTACCTAAATCTTCAATTTTAACATCGTATTCTTCCCCTTCGTTAATAGGGGCAGAATTTTCCCTTTCATCTCTTCCGTAACTACTTCCAAACATTTTATATTCACTTCCAAATAATTTGCCTAAATGGCTAAAAAATTCATGAATTCTTAAAAAACTTAATAAAATTGATTTTATTCCGCTTCAAGAATTTCTAGTTTTTATTCTACAATTTCTGCAAAACCGAAGTTTCTCCTGACGGAGTTCACTTTGATTTTAACTTCATCTCCAACTTTAGCTCCTGAAACGAAAACAACAAACCCTTCTATACGAGTAATGCCGTCACCATCTCTACCTAAATCTTCAATTTTAACATCGTATTCTTCCCCTTCGTTAATAGGGGAGGAATTTTCCCTTTCATCTCTTCCGTAATCATTTCCGAACATTTATTCACTTCCAAATTTGCCATTAGAAATGGCTGACTTTACTATAGAACTGGATGCTTATAAAGGTATGTTAAATTTCTGGCCTTTTTTGACTAAATTCTATAGGGAGTAGTGTAATTGGGATAGATGCATA
The DNA here is from genome assembly GCF_029848115.1 of Methanobacterium formicicum. NCBI lineage: Archaea > Methanobacteriati > Methanobacteriota > Methanobacteria > Methanobacteriales > Methanobacteriaceae > Methanobacterium > Methanobacterium formicicum. The sequence continues at coordinate 1,392 of NZ_JARVXG010000023.1, forward strand.
CACTCAAAAAGGGACAATGATGTGGAAAAACTCACACTCATGTCAGTATAACGAAGCTGAGTAGGCCCCTTTTTGGAGCTGGTACTTACTACCAATTATAACCTTCCAAGATTTAGGTTTTACTCCCTGTTCAAGTTTTACTCCAGGTTTAGGTTATACTCCCGTAAACCGATCCTGATCTGTACAAAAGTAATTTAATAACCAGGTACATACTATCCTCCATGGAGGTTAAAAACAAGATAATACTGGCTCTGGATGTCCTCAGCATGGACCAGGCCAGGGAATTACTGGATGAAATTAGTGACTACTTGGACACCATTAAAATTGGTTATCCTCTGGTTTTAGCCGAGGGTCTGGAAGCGGTAACCCAGGTGAAAGAAGAATACCAGTGTAAGATCATCACTGACTTCAAGGTGGCGGATATACCGGCTACCAACCAGAAGATCGCCGATGTGACTTTCCAGGCTGGTGCCGATGCCCTTATTGTGCACGGCTTTGTGGGGCCGGATAGTGTGGGCAGCTGTGTGGAATCTGCTGAAAAGTATGGTAAGGAGGTTTTTCTCCTGACAGAAATGTCACATCCTGGTGCATCCCAGTTCCTGCAGCCAGTTTCCATGGACATAGCCCGTATGGGGGTGGAGATGGGTATCCAGAACTATGTTGGTCCTTCCACTCGCCTGGACCGTCTGGAAAAAATTAGAAGTATCATTGGGAAGGATTCATTCCTCATATCCCCGGGTGTGGGTACTCAGGGAGGAGACCCCCGGGATACCCTTAAATTTGCTGATGCACTGATTATTGGCCGGAGCATATACCTAGCCCCGGACCCGGTAGAGTCCCTTGAGTCCATCATAGATTCTATTGAATTTTAGGCCAGCCATTTCATAGGCCACGTCGAAAAGTATGAAATAAAGGAAGGTTACTGGCTGGAAAAGGTTCACTCCCGGGATCTGGAAATGGGGGTAGATCATCTGCAATCCTCCCCCTACCGCCAGCACCAGAACTGCTATTTTGAGGACGCAACGGTACTGGAAGAAGGTTTCTACTATTTTTACTCCTTTTAGACTTTCCCGGTCATTCCCCACCTCGTCCAGCCATGCTGCAGCTGTGCAGATGATGAGTGCGGCTAGCCCTATTTCGGGTATGCCAAATATGAATAGAATTCCCACAAAAATTGCTAAGGTGACCAGGTGGCCCAGTTTGTCCACTTTACCGGCCAGGAGGGTTCCCAGCAGTATGGCCAGGAAGATGGTGGCTGCATCAGCGAAGTTCACCGAGAGGTATCCTATGGCCGCCACACATATTAACCCGCCGATGATGCCCAGCCGGGTGTTGTTCTCCATGTCCAGGGCATCATCCGAGAATTTCATGAAAAATCCGGATAATGCGTAGAGTACTGCCTCTAAAATCATGATTATTAAGACTCCTTAAAGTTATTTTTTTAATCTATTCTATTTATCTAGTTTTTCCCGGGCTCCGGCCACCATGAGGGGGAATATTATGGTGGCATCTCCAATTACAGTCACCAGTTTGGATCCGCATTTGGCCTTGGCCCATGATTTGGCCTCTTCCAGGGGTGCTCCTCCCAGGCTGCCGGCTTCACTGCGGTCCAGGGTCACCTGTATAGCAGCATCCACTCCACCGGTTAAGATGTTGGAGGCCAGGGCGTAGTGTTTGGGGAGTCCTCCTCCCAGGATCACGGTGGCCACCTTTTTTGAACTGTAGACTATGTCTGATAATTCGTGCATGTCTCCGGGTGCATCCAGGGTTAGCTGGTTTTCCTGGGTGAACATCCACAGTTGCAGGCCCAGCATGCTGTCAATGAGGCCGGGTGCATAGATAGGGACATTTTTTTCCGCTGCAGTGCAGATTATGGATTCCGGGTCCTGGATAGAGTTTCCTATCTCGGTTATAAACTCCCGGATATTGAGTTGATTGTTTTTTTGGGCAATTTCCTCCAGGAGGGTGCTTATCTTTTTTTCGAAGACCTCGAAGTCCTGGGCTTTGGTGTAAACATCACCGATACGGCCCATGCCCATCTGGCAGAGTTCTTCATCAGTTTCATCGTGTTCCCGGTAGTGTGAACCACCAAATGTTTCCAAAAGATCGTGGGTGAGGTTGGCTCCACTGGTGATAACCACGTCCACGTGGCCATCTGCTATCAAGTCCCGGATGATCTTCCGGAGGCCTCCGGGGACCATGGGGCCGGCAATGCTCAGGAAAACCGTGGTTTCCTCGTCACTGATTACTTCTGCCAGGAGTTCGGTGGCCCTGTACATTCGGCCAGCCCCTAGAACCCCACTTTTACCCATTTCCTCAATTAATTGGAGGGTGGTCATTCCAGGGTCTATTTTCATATGATTAATCTTCAATTCTGCACTTCCTGTTGATTTATAATAATTTATACTGAGTGATAATACTTTTTGTCAAGTTATAATACTTCATGTTGAATTATAAACGGATCGGAGTGGATCCATAAAGTTATAAAGAGATCTAAAAAGACCGGTAATTAATATGTGAAGATCCCGTGGATCTATAGGAAAAGGAAATTCTTGATGAGAATCCTTGAAAAATATAGTTTGGGTTTTGGTTTATTTAATGATTTATTTAAAAATTGGGTTAAGTATGAGAATCACTCCACAAAATTTAAAAATTAGGTTGGGAGAATCATCTCCCCTCTAATATATCGGTGGGAATCACCCCACGATCTATAATGATCAATTACGTCCTGTAAAATAATGATCAATCAGTCCTGAAAATGATCGAATAACGGTTGAACTTAGTTAGTTTAATGAAAAAGAGTTATTTTAATCTTTTATTTTAGTCCGGCGATTTTATCCAGGAGATCAGTACGGGTTACAATGCCCTGTGCCTTTCCTGCCTTGTCCACCACAATTAAACGACCAATGTGTTTTTTGTTCATGAGTTCAATGGCGTCGGCAATGACCACATCTTCGTCCACGGTGATGGCTTTTTTGGTCATTATATCCACTACTTTCATATCTTCCCGTGCCTCAGCCAGGGCTCGGCTGATATCGGAGAGAGTTACCATTCCCCTGACTTCCCCGTCATCCATTACGGGGGCGCCTTCTATGTTGTTGGTGGATAAAACCCGGGCAGCGTCTCGGATGGTGGTTAATCCGTCCAGAGTTATGAGATTGGGTGTGGCTACATCCATTACTCTTCTTTTGGGGATACTGCGGATTCCAGTGGTGTCCAGGAGGAGTATGTTGTCCATGTCATCCCGGCCTACTACCACTCCATCCACCACCAGTTTGTTTACTGGTGTGGGACCTACCCGTATCTTATCACCCAGATCCAGGGTTTTAATGTTTCCCACGGCCTTGATAGCTGCTTCACATTCCCCCGGGTGGGGGATGCTGGTGAATTCTATTTTGGCCACGGAAATATCCCTGACTGGTTCTCCATCTTTATATATGGGCACCAGACTCTTTTTGTCGGTGTCCTGGATGTTGAGGGTGTGGTATGCCTTGATGGTTGGTTTGTAACCCCCACGGGGTCCGGGGACTCCTTTGACCAGGCCCAAGCTCCGGAGGGATTGCATCTGATTACGGATGGTTCCAGGGTTACGGTTCATCAACTCAGCTATTTCTTCCCCTTTAACGGACATTCCTTCTGAGTTGCGGTATAAATTTATGAGACTCTGTAGTATTTCCTTCTGAACTGATGTAAGCATTGGACCACCGTAATTTAGTACATAAATACTTGAATGTTATTTCTATTTTTCATTAATTTTCAATTATTATTTATTATCCGAAAGGTAGTTATGATTTACCCTTATTTATAATTATTTATAATTATCATTAATTGTCACTCATGATTATATAAAGATTTGGATTATTACGCCTTATTTTTAAGGATATCAAAAGGAAAATTAGTAGGATAAGTTAATACTTGAGGATTTTCCATCAAAATTTTGTTGGAGAAGTAATAAATTGTTAGGGAAGGGCTAAGTTTTTGTTTGTATTTTATTCGGAGAATAAAATGATTAGAAGGAGTTTTGAGTTTGGGAGTTTCATTCTAATAGGTAATGTTTTTATTTTTATTTTAGTGCTCTCAAATATCAAAATTCAGAGTAATAGAAAATATTAATATGTTAATGAATCATACCTTTTTTGGGGAATTATATGAATGGCGAAGGAGAGGGAAATTCAGAAGCAATTAACGAAAATGATGTATCTCTTTTGATTGATCTTACATTAAGTCATAATAATCGAGAAATTCAAGAATTTCTTAAATCAAAGGAATTAACATTCTCAGGTAATACTCAAAAATTGAGAGAAAGATTAAGAAAATATTATGATAGTGGAGATGTCACAGTTGAAGAAATCATTGCACTTTTAGATCAATTAGAGGAGTACGGAAATCAACATATTTACCTATTTACTCTCCCTGAAAACTATTTATCCCTGTTAAGAGATGAAGAATCATTAAGACTACACCTTGAAAGACATGAAATTTTAGAATTATATAATGAATATCAACCTCTTTTTTTGCCAGAAAATCCAGAAATTATTTCTATTAATCATGATTTAGATTGGTTTAAAATCAGATGGGGAGTTAAAAAAGAAGATTTCGGCACTCCAATTGAAAAGAATATAATACAAGAAGATGATGGTCAAAAATATTTGATACAAAAATTTTTGATAAAAAATATACGCGAGACCACTCTTTTCCAAGTATCAATGGTTAATGGAGATGCTGAACTATTAATTCATCGTTCAACTGATTCTAATTATGAACAAGAGAAGGAAAAATACATGAATCAGATTTACGAAATTTTTAATTGGGATCCTCTAAATCCTATTGAATTAAATCCTGCAATTGTGCATATAGAAGCTTCAGGAGAAGTTAGAACTAGAAATATAAATCTTCAAACACCTAGAATGTCTAACATTGAAATTGTTAGTCCCTCAAAAGAACAAAGCATTAATGATGATCCTGATGCTTTAACTACTAGAAATAGTGTCAACATGGCAGTAGGGAGGAGAGGTAACTTCTATTGGTTGCCAGAACGTTCTAATGATGCTTTAAGAAAAGAATTATATACCAGAATTTATCCTGATAGATTTTCAGTTTATGGCGAAAGGCATGAAGAAGAGGTAAATTATGTCATTGGAAGAATTAGACATCATCTACCATGAAAATACTCGATTTAAGGAAGATGTTGAATTAATTAAGAATTATATTAAAGAAGCACATATGGACTATGGGGATTTAATAAGTATTGATCACATCGCTGCGTTTACAGGTCGTAAAAAACATGAACTAGAACAAATATTCAAACTAGGATCAAATGACGGTTTGTTCGAGTTGTCATTGGTTTACTTCTGTAATGGATACCCAATTGGAGAGATAGGAGGGACTATTCCTCCATTTGAAATTTGTTGTGATATTTGCGGTAAAGAACATATTGTCACCGAAGATGATATAAAAAACAGCTACAAAATACTGTTCGAGACCAAATTAAAGGAAAAAGAAATAACAAATAAAAAAGATGTTGTTGAAAAGGAAATAAATATTGATTTTGGAATAATTACTGCAATTAAACCCGAATTAGATGCTGTTAAGAAATTAATTAATCTGGAACGAGTCGATGTTGGAGTTCGCACATATTATATTGGAAGTGTCAATTCAGATTCTAAATTATATAACATAATAGTTGTAAAATCACCAAAGGCAGGTAGTAATGATTCAGCTGCTGTTACTGCAGATCTAATAAGAGATTGGGACCCAAATTTTATAATTAAAATTGGTATTGCAGGGGGATACAAAGGAGATGTAAAACTTGGTGACGTGGTTATCTCAGATCAGATATTCGTATATGATTACACCAAAGAGCTTGATAACATATCCAAAATACGACCAGAAGTTTTTAGATCTGACTTTAGACTAATCAACTTGATTGATAATTTTGAATGGAATAATGATGGACTTAATGAATCAAAACACATTATAGCCCCCATAGCAACAGGGAATAAATTAATTAGATCAGAAAAAATCTGGCATGACATCCGTGAAAACGTGCATGATAAAATTTGTGCTTTAGAAATGGAAGGTGGAGGAATCGCTACAGTTGCATATCAACAAAAAGTTCATAAAGGGGTTTTAATTATTAGTGGCATTTCAGATTATGGTGATTGTGATAAAGATAACAATTGGCATAACTACAGCTCGAATATTGCAGCAAAATTCTTTTTCGATTTCATTAAAAATAATTCATCACTTTAAAAACTAATGCGTCTAGATAATGTAAAAATAACCATAATAGGAGGGTATTAATTTGCCTAAAAAAAATATTCACATTGTCAAAGGTGAAAAAGGTTGGGATGTTAAAAGAGAAGGAGCACCAAAAGCCTCGAAAAATTTTGATACAAAGGCTGAAGCACAAAAATATGCAAACAAACAAGGTCAAAAAGACAAAGTTGAAGTAATACCTCACAAAAAAGATGGAAAATTCCAAAAAACAGGACGTAGTAGTTTCGGTAATGATCCCTGCCCTCCCAAGGATGAGAAATAGTTTATTTCATAATTAAGACTATTAAACTTCAAGGAGTCTGAATTCAATGCAACAAGCATTTGTCATCATGCAAATTGGTAATCCGGAATTAGACAGTTTTTATGACGAAATTCTAGTTCCTACATTGAAAACATGTGATTTGGATGTAAAACGTGTTGACAAACATAATGAAGGCAATCTACTTAAAAGTGAGATTGTTAACTTCATAAAATCTTCAGATATTATTCTCGCAGATCTGACAAATGAAAGACCCAATTGTTATTTGGAAGTAGGATACACGATGGGCCTAAATAAATTTCAAAACTTAATTTTAATTGCTAGAGAAGATCATCTCCCCGAAAGCCCTAATTTTAAAAAAAATGGTCCAAAAATTCATTTTGATTTAATCGGTTATGACATTATCTTTTGGGATCCAAATGATCTCAATGAATTTAAAATTAAATTAGAAAAACAGATAAAAAAACGATTAAAATTAGTTAATCAAGAGAACTTAAGGAATTTTGTTGAAAAGAATGTGATTGACGAATCGAAAGATTATATTAAAGAAAAAGATGATGTTAGCTTACGTGAATTAATTAAAAAACAAATGAAAACAATTGAAAATCAATGGTTAGATCTTTATCCTGAACTTGATGAGGCATATGCGGAAAAAGGCAATACAGTTATTATTGATGGTTTAAAAGCATTAGAAAATTACACTGACCAAATAACCTCAATTGGATTAACTTTGATCGAATACTCCTCTGATTATACGAATGAATTTCTTAAAAGTCTTCAAAATATTTATAATTTATCAGATATATTATTCGAAGGTAAAGGAAATTATAGCTCAAGACACATAATAAGATATTTACCTCATGTAACTTTATTTAACACTTATTGTTGCTTAGGCGCTTGTGCAATCAAAAATGAAAGATTGGATATTTTAGGCAAGCTCATAAAAATTGAAATGATTAATGAAGATAGTTCAAATCTTATATCAAACCCCATATGGTTAATAGAAAGTGTATTTTACCCATCAATCTTTGCAGATTCAGATTATTTAGTAGGAGCATTCAAGTTTTTATATGAATCTTATGAATACAAAGAATTTTTAAATGAATTCTTCAGATCTAAAGAAGAATTTTTAAAATACTTATGCCAATTTAGCTTAATTTTAACTTTATACTGTTTCAAACTGCAATTTGAAAATCCAAAAACAAAATATTGGATGAACCCTGTTTTTTCAGACTTTTCAGGGCATAATTTAAACAAAGTGATGCCATTACTATTAAAGATTAAAAATAATAATTCTTTTGCATCAGAGTTCTCTGAAAAAGTTTTCGGAGAAACAACTGATACATTTATTGAAAAATATCCAATTAGATGTCTATTAATTAATAATATTATTGATACTCCCAGAACATCATCACTTAGAACATACAAATTAAATTGTAATTTCTTTTCAAGTTAATATTCACAATCAAAAAAAATAGCCCTCTAAACCTCGCTCTTCAGCTCCTTTAACTCTTTTTCATCTCTGAGACCCGTTTTTGTAAATCCCGGAATTCATCCATTGAATAATTAACCAGGAACTTTTTACGTTTAAGTATCCTTGAAGTGTGAGATTACTCTGGAGTTTTTTACATCTGGGTATTCAAGTGATATGAATATCCCAATTAAAAATCTTTTAAATATCTCTGTTTAATTTCATCGAATTCTTCCTGACTGAGAGCTCCAATATCCAATAGTTCTTTAGCCTCTTTTAATTTCTCCGCCAAAGTTTGTTCAGGTATCTCTTGAGTTTTAACCTCAGAAGTTTTAACCTCCAAAATACGAGAATTCAACTTATCCACAAACTGTTTTAACAAGTCACGGTCAGTGACATTTATACCAATCTTTTTAGAAAATGTGGTAGTTTCAATGTATAATTTGGGCCATCTGGATAAGGTAAACCCTTTATCATAACGAACACTTAATATATCTTGATATTTAATTAGTTCACTCTTTGAATCATCTGCAAAAGGATTGTTACTTCTTAATATAATGCAAACTCCTTCATCTTTTAAGGTGACCGTACCATATTTCGAATTATGGTTACACGGCAAACTAATAGCTTGTTCTTCGGGTTTAGTCATTTCCTTATTCCTTAGTAATTGTGAAGTAAGTGAATTAATTCTTGCAATTTTTTATTTATTAAAATTTGGAGGATTTAAAAAATGTTTAAATATAATACAGGATAAGCAAAAATTTCCCTAAGATCACCCCAGTCCTGAGGATGCATGAGCCAAGATAATTGCTTCATTAAAAGTCCTCAAACCTCTAAATCTGACAAATATCCTTTGTAAGATTTACACGTATCTCAGGTTCTTTAAGTCCCTCTACTTTTCTTCTACTCCCCTCTGGTTAAATTTCAACCATTTCTATGGTACCTTTCTTATATGGACTTCCAAAAACACGAGGAACATATTCATTGAAAAATAATTTCCTTTCAATATTTGTAAAGTGGAGCTCCCGGTTATTACCCACAAATTTTGGGGGTGCATCTCTTTGAGGGCCTTTTAAACCTTTAAGAGTTGCATAAATCCTTTACCTTCGATATTATTTTAGGATAGTCATGATAACATTATAACCCAAGTTTAATTCAAGGATCTGCCATTAAATCCATAATAGAATCCTAATTAAGCCAGGAATATGCTGTGATGATTGAGAAATTATTTAATATCCTGTAAAAACTGTATTGCCCGTTGCCATAACAATTCAGATGATTTTCTGTTGTAATCTTGTGAATCTGGGTCAGTGAACAGGTGTCCTGTGACAGGATACTCAAAATATTCATAACTGGCGCCAGATTGATGAATGCTCTTTGAAAATTCATCGATAAATTGTTGATTTTTCCACGGATCTTTAGCTGCATAATGAACCTGAACAGGGACACTGGATGGCCACCGTTCAATACCAATCATATTAAGAGGTAAAGCAGCGTGAAATAAAATACATCCCTTGGCACCCGGCTTTGTTCCAGCAAGTAACTCAGCCGACGTTCCTCCATTCGAAAATCCAGCATAAACTGTTTCACTGGGAAAATCTTTAACTGAAGAAATAGTACGAGACACCATTTCTGCGATTCCAATTTCCTCAAATTTTTGGAGTGCTTGTTCCATATCATCAAATGTTTCACCATTATAAAGATCTGGAGTGAGAACATTGTGTCCTTTATCTTCTAACATTTCTGCAGCTTCAATTATTCCCCTTCGAAGCCCTAAAACCGAATGAAAGATTACTATATTTGCCATAAATCGCTCTCCTTATTTAACAATCCCTTTTATTTTGAAACTATTAATAATTTAGGTTCTTAGATTTTTCATGCTTCTCGAAGCTTTGTAAGGCTGTTTTAGAGTTTTAACCTATTGTGATTAACCCTACTAAATAATGATGAGTTAATATCGTGAAAACTTAATTTAATATTCTCAATCAAAAAAAATAATCCCTCCTAAACCTCACCTTTCAACTTTTTTATCTCCTTTTCATCTCCACTACTAATATTATGCAGTTCCCGGATTTCATCCATTATATATAATGTTAATAGCACATGATAGGAGAATTTACCTGACATCAAAAAAGTTTTTGATGTCACAAATTAATAATAATAAAATTTTTAATCAGCTTACAATATTAATAAATAAGATAATCATAGTAATCTAAAATTACCTGGAAAATTTTATTATGATGGGGGCGTAATCAAATGGAAAATATTAATTGGAAAGCAGTACTGGCAGGTTCTGCTACCGCAATAGTTTTAGGTGTTTTATCTTCGTTTTTATTGATGTTATCTCCAATTTATTCCTATGGAATATACGTTGGATTCCTAATCGGTGCTCTATTAACCGGTTATATGGTCGGAGGAACTTATGTGGAAGGAGCAAAACACGGGATAGTGATGGGCATCATCACTGCCATAATATTAGGGGGAGTTTCAATGATCTTTGATTTAATTTTTCCCCGTGAGGCTCCAGCAAGCATAGTTATTATGGGAGAGATGTATGCACTCATTATTACATTAATCGTGTGTTCCGCTGTGGGCTCAATTTTAGGAGGTATTGGGGCAGAAATAAAAGGTTACAAATTTAATATGGGCAAAGTAGGTGGGGAAAAAATAAAGGTGAATTGGAAGGCGGTTATTGCTGGATTTGGGGTTACATTTTTAATAGCTCTATTTACTGGATTGTATTTACCAAAAATGGGTTTAATAGCACCAGTAATCGGTGGATTCATTGCGCTTTATCTTGTGGAAGTGATTTATATTAATGGAATCTTCTACGGAGGACTGCCAACAAGCATAGCGGGACTTATATCCGCCCCATTGGTCGTTTTCTTATCACCAAATCAAACAAACATTCAAGTGGCTAATTTAAACATATCACCAGAAACAATCACTGCTATTTCATACATATTGGGAACAATTTCAGGTTTCATACTATTTCTGTTCATTGGTACAATCTGTGGAATCATCGCAGTGGCTGTGCAAAAAAAGACCAATAAAAAAGGAGTATACATATTAATAGCAGCTGTTGTAATTGTTCTTGTGTTTATTTTAGCAAATGTAATTCGTGTGGGTGCGGTTCTAAGTACTTTTGGGCCAGCTTAACAAATTTTCTAAGAAATATAAGTATAATATCTTATCTATAATTTTAGGGGTTGGCTGATGGTAGATAAAAAACAATCTTTTAAAACTAAATATTTGGATAAAGGATTTAATTTCACTTCCATCATTACCGGAATCATTATCACATTTGTTATTTGTTTTTTCATATCTTTGATAACTTACACAATTATTCCTTCAACCAACTTAAGCATATTAGAAATTAATCTAATTAATACAATTGAAGTTATTGGAGTTTCAGTTATTGGAGGATTTATAGCTACATACATTGGAAAAGAAAAACAATTACTAAATGGAATCTGTGTAGGGTTAGGAATTATTCTTATTTCAATCATATCCCATGTGTATTTAATTATTCAAGGCCATTCAAATCTCGACTCATCCAGCCCGATCATTACCCTATTTGCAACTTTAGGATATATTTTAGCTCCAACTTTAGGTAGCTACCTCGCAATCAGAGCAACTTAATATCCAAAAGAAAATGAGTATCTAGTATTGGATGTTTTAATATACGTTTTAATTATTTAATGGGGAACATCCCAAATTTTCGACTCGAAACATACTATGATTAATTATAAATAAAAAAAATTACAGATTAGGCATGTAATATTAGTGGGGGGATGTTATAATGGACTTAACAATTTTATGGCTGGTACCGGTAGCATATTTTATACATATCTTAGAAGAATCACCACGTTTCGTTCCGTGGGCCATTAAATACATTGGTGCACCTGAAACCTTCGGCCAGTTCGTTATTGGAAATGTTATTTTCATGGCTTACGTTATCATAGCCACATCACTTGCAATCTTTTATCCCAGCGAATTAACCCTGGTTATCGGATTATCCTCCGCTGCATGGATATTTTCAAACTTCTTGATCCATGCATACTACACCCTACGCACTGGTGAATATTCTCCAGGGGTTGTGACTGCCAGTGCAATATATGTTCCCGTTTCATTGTATATTTACTACAACTTTTTAGTATCTGGAATGTTAAACAACCTAGACCTAGTATTGTCCATAATCATAGGTTTTGCAGTGATGTATGTCAACCATGATACAAAAAAAGAGAAAAGGAAAAAGATAGGAAAACCTACTTTTCACACTTAACCCATCCCTAGAATCTAAAACCTTAAATATTGCTTTTGAAATACTATTTTTTACATTTACATGGGGGGCGATGATTATAACTTTAATATCTGGCAAAACCGGGTTAAAACTAATTTTAACATCATTTATTCTTTTAGTATCTCTTTCAATGGTTAGCGCAGCCGAATCAGATAACCAATGGCCGCAACAGGCTTATGATAATCAAAAAACCGGCCAATCACCTTACCTATCTTCTCAGAACGACGCAATAAAGTGGAATTATTCATCGGCCAATAACTCTGTTTTTGAAGGTAAAAGTGTGTTATTTGCATCTACACCACTCGTTGGTTCTGATGGCACAGTATATATTTCCTACGATGACGTTGGTGATACCCAGTATGATATTTACCGCTTAGTTGCCCTGAATTCCAATGGAACTTTGAAATGGACTTATACATTCTCAGAACCTGAAAAATCAATCATAACACATACTCCCATCCTGGGTCCGGATGGAACTATTTATGTGCCCCTAAAATCCAATGGAGATATGTCTTACTACCAGGGAACTATAATGGCCCTGAAAGATTGCGGAACCGAAGCAAAATGCACGTGGGAATACATTTTACCTTTAGAGCTTCGCGATCCTCCCACTGGCTCGTCTCCCATCCAATCACCAGTAATAGGTTCTGATGGAACCATCTACCTCGGTGCTAGAATGAATATTGATGATGGCAGGTTGGTTATTTTTGCACTTAATTCCAATGGTACGCAGAAATGGAATTACACTGTTATGGATGGAGATAGCAGCAGCCTGGTGGGTTCAATAAGTTTATCCAAAGAAGGTTATATTTATTTTAACGCGCTTGTACGCCAATATTTAGATTATTATTCTGTCTTCTATGCCTTGAAAGACATACAATCTAGTGCCATTTGTAAATGGACCTACACAATCAGGGATGAAAGGTCCATTTTCCCGGTAGGATACCCCACCATTGGCCCGGATGGCACTATTTATGTGGGATTTGAAAAGTTGATTTCACCTGGCTCCTGGAATTCTTACCTTTATGCCTTTGAAGATAAGGACAGTTACGTGATGTTGAAATGGATTATAAGTGAATTTGATCGAATAATGGCTCCTCCGGCCATATCTTCAAATGGAACTGTATACTTAGGTGCATCTGATTTAGTTTCAAAAGAGAGAAATTTATATTCATTTATAGATTTAGGGAGTGCAGCTTCATTAGTATGGAAATATCCCATTAATAACCTAGAGTCATCCCCCATAATTGGAGCTGATGGCACCATATATGTTCTGTCTGCCCTGTCCCCCATGCATGCTATAAACCCCAATGGAACTTTAAAATGGACTTCTAATATACCATCATCAACTAAACCAGCCATAGCAAAAGATGGAACCCTATATGGCGGAGGTACATTTGTTGATGGTTCCCCAGAACTGGAAATATACACCTCAATAATTTATGCTTTTATGGCTCCAGCTTCAGATATTTACCTATTAACATCAATAAATAATCCAAATCCCACATTAGGTGATATAGTAACAGCTACATTGAAATTGGGAAATAATGGACCCAACGTTGCCTATCAAACCATTTTGAAGTTTACAATCCCTGAAGGCATGCAATTTATAAATACCTGGGCAGATAACGGTAGCATCTATTACGATCCTGCTACCCGGACGGTTATCTGGAATCTGGGAGATGTTCCAGTGGGTGACCCCTATGCTTATGTTCAATTTATGGTAGAACGTATTGGAAACTTTATTATAACTCCAGAAATAAGCACTGCCAGCTTTAACCCCAATTTAAATCAAAAAATACAGGCCCTATTCCTTACAGTTCATGCCCCAGATAAAATTAAAACTGTAGATGCCAGTAAAACTGTGGGGATGAAAAATACAGGCATGCCCTCCTCCGCGATTATCATGGCTCTTTTAATAGTCCTAGGGAGTTTTTTATGGGCAAAAAATAGTTCTAGAATGGATTTATAATCCATATTAGAAACAAAACCATAATATCTTAAAATCCACATTATAACTCTTTTTTATCTCTAAACCCATTTTTTTAAACCCCAGACCTCATTCATTAAATAATTAACCGGGAATCTATTCAATTTCAAGTAATATAACCCCGGTAAGTTTTTAGAAGGTCATCAGAGTCTGCTAGAAGGTATAAATCCTGAATCCTATCCTTAAGTTTATGTCCCCATCATTCTCTCTGATTTCATCTGCACTCACTGAAAAAATAAATAATTGAAAAAACATAAGAAAAAGATTGGTGAAAAAAAATGTGTACGACCTTTAGTATACAAACCAAAGAGGGGAATAATTTTGTTGGACGAAATTTGGACTTGGCATATAATGTAAATGAATCTCCCCTAATTCTTCCGAGAAATTACCTGTTGGAAGATAAAGTTACCGGAGATATGCAAACGACCAACAAAGCTATTATTGGCATTGGGGCTGTAATTGACGACCATCCTTCCATGTTTGATGCCATGAATGAAAATGGATTAGTCTGTGCTGGTCTGAATTTTGAAGGATTCGCACATTTTGAAGCAAAACCAGTACCTGGTAAAACAAATATCACACCTTACGACTTCATTTACTGGGTAATCTCCAACTACGATACAATTGATGAAGTTAAAAGTGCTCTTTCTAACATAGATTTAGTAGATGTGCCCTTAAATGACAAGACACCAGTTCCCACACTCCACTGGATGATAGCTGATAAAACTGGTGCGTCAATTGTAGTTGAAAAAACTAAAGAGAAACTTGCAGTTTTTGATAACCCTGTGGGAGTAATGACCAATCAACCAACCTTTGACTGGCATTTAATGAATCTAAACAGATACATATCTATTAGTCCTAATCAACCAGAACCAGTCAAGTGGAGTGACCAATTATTGCAGATTCATGGTGTTGGAGCGGGTACTCTGGGACTTCCCGGAGATTCTCATAGCGTTACAAGATTTGTGAGAATTGCCTATGCTAGAGCTCATATGCCAGTTCTGGAGGATGATATCAGTGCCGTGACCCAGTGTATGCACATGCTGGACTCTGTAAAAATGGTTAAAGCTGGGGTTTTAACAGAGGGAATGGCAGAAAAAACAACATATTCTGCTTGTATGGACCAGGAAAACGGCATCTATTATTACAAAAATTATGAAAATAACCGAATAAATGCCGTTGATATGCATAAAGAAGACTTGGATGGCGACGAATTAATAAAATGCCAGTATCTAACAACACAGGATATAAATTATCAAAATTAGTTGAAAATGGAATTATATTCCATTTCTTACCTTCTTTTTTTAGTATTAAAAATAGCTTTTTTGTTTAAAAATTGCAGAAAAAATAACCTCAAATATCACCCTTCAATTCTTGTAACTCTTTCTTCATCTCTTTCTTCATCTCGGAGACTCTATTCTAACAGCTGTTAATTACCTTTCAAGTGAGGCTTTAAGGAGTATATCTATTTGATCAAAGCAAATATATTTTCTTATTATTAGGAAGATTAGTTAAAATATGTTGAAAACATCATTCCCTGGAAAATAGATGGTTAAAATGCATATCATAAACCTGAAGCTTGTATGATTAGTACTGTAATTTAATACTTTTTTTGCTCATAGCGGTATATATTTATTAAGTATTCAATTACATATCTTTTAATACATAATAATAGGACGGGGAACTATGAAAAGAATAACTAATAAACGCTGGTTTGGGCCTAAACATGTTAGCTGGGGGCCGGCTCCAAGAACGTGGCAAGGATGGGTTATTACCTGGTGTGGTTGATATCGTTAGTTTCGACTTTGTTTTATCTGCATAGTATTTCTGCATTGACCATTGTCAATATCGCCATCGTGATCATAGTTGCTGCAATTATTATTCTAACCATTGCTGCTTTAACCTACGGACCAGATGAAGATGAAAAAAATTAATTTATGGTGAGTATTCTCCTTTAAATGGGAAAATTCAGGCCAAAAAGGTATAAAACATGTATAAAACGTATAATGACATCTGGGAAAGAGTGGGGATTTTTCTAGGGCCAATATTAATAACTATTTTTATCTGTTTCAAAGTTACCGACCCTAATTTTTCGTGGCTGGCTTTTTTATACTGGATTCATTTACCACTGGTCATGATCCATGAAACAGAAGAATATATCCTCTCTCCCATTGGATTTGAAAAATTCGCTAACTTCTACACGGTATTAAGTAAAGATCCACCAAAGGAGGACTCGCCCCTATCGCCGGCTTACAAACTATTTGTAAACATGTCCATATGGATCTGGGCTATACTGGGTGCGTTACTGGTTACTGTTTTACCCTGGGTTGGTATGGGGTTAATATTCTTCCAGTTACTCATAAATGGCATACAACATACCATTATCTTCCAGATAAAAAAACCAGGATATAATCCTGGATTTTTAACTACCTGGTTGGTTTTAAACCCATTTTGTGTGGTAACCCTCTTCTATGCTTACTATGCCCATGCTTTAAGCTCCCTAGACTGGCTACTTGCATTGATATTGGGTGTTGGTTTTATAGGGATATTGCTTCTAAAAACCACCAGTAAACGAAAAGAAGAATAAATACTATTTTTTTTATTTTAATGATAATTACTCTTTAAATCATATTTAATTAGGAAAAAAATTTATTTTTTAATCAATATATAATTAGATAATTAATTTTAAGGGGGGAATTTATTTTATGACTGAAAGTCCTGCTTATACTGTGGAAAGTAAAGAGGGGGATATTGAAATTAGGGTTTATCCGGGTTATATTTTGGCTCAAACAGATGTGAAGGCTGATTTCGATGAAGCAATTGGAATGGGTTTTTCTATTTTAGCTAATTACATTTTTGGTGGCAATAGGAAAAAATCCAAGATATCTATGACTGCCCCCGTGTCTGGTGAAAATTTATCTGAATCTGAGAAAATCGCCATGACCATACCTGTCACTGAGGAAAGTGTAGATTCAGAAAAGATACCTATGGCTGCACCAGTAACTGAAGAATCTGTTGATGAGTCCGAGAAAATCGCAATGACCGCCCCCGTTACTGAAGAAAAATCTGATTCTCATTTATACCGTATTTCTTTTACAATGCCATCTAAATACACATTAGATACTTTACCTGAACCTGAGGATAAAAGAATAAAATTTAAAGAAGTTAAAAACCAAAAGATGGCGGTTTTAAGATTTAAAGGAAGGGTTAATCATAAATTAGCAGATAAAGAAACGGCAGAACTTAAAAATTGGCTTGAAAAAAATGATATAAAACCGAAATCCAATTTTATCATTGCCCAATACAACCATCCTGCTGTACCTGGCTTTTTCAGGAAAAATGAAGTAATGGTAAAAATACAATAAACTTAAAGATGTTTAACAATTGCTGCTTTTACCTAGGGTGCCAGATGAAGATGAAAAAGATAGTCAATTTCAATGTCCTTTCTTAAATAGGAAAATTACACAAGCATCTTGTGAGGGGGGAAATGAATTGTCTAAGATTATGTTGGTGGGGGATGGAAAATGTGACGTATTAAAGGCAGATTTAGAGTCTTGGGAGCACGAAGTTGCCCATATCTCCCCTACGAATGTAGAAGCAATTGAATTCAATGAATTAGTTCTCGATCTTGTTATAATTGATTTAACAGATCCAATTGAAGAAAGTTTAGAAATTGCCTCTAAAATTAAAGAACGTGATATACCTCTGATTTTCTTACTTAATTCCTCTGATAAACTTATTGTTAAACAATATAAACTCACAGAACCCGAAGGATGCATCGAAAAACCATTTAATCCCACTGAACTAAAATATTCCATTAAATTAATTCTTTACAATCACACCTTAAAGAAACTCAAAGACAGTGAAAAGTTATTTCGCAGCATGGTTGAAACCACACATGAAGGGGTATCCATCAGTGATCCAGCTACCCTTAAGTGTATTTACATTAACCAGAGATTTGCTGATCTTCTGGGATATGAAAAAGAGGAGATCATTGGCCGCGATATAGCAGAATTCCTTTTTGAAGAACAGCAGGCCATGTTTGCTGAGGCCCGGAGAAAAATCCGAACTGGGGTGAAATTTGACTTAATGTTCAAATTTAGATGCAAAGATGGTTCAGTTCTATGGACCTTAGCCATGGCTTCACCATTATACGACAGTGAAGGAAACCATATAGGCAATCTTGCCATGCATAGTGATATAACTAAACGTATAAAAGCTGAAAAAGCCTTAATAAATGCTAATGATCAGTTGGAAAGCAAGGTCCAGGAACGGACCCTGGAATTAACTGAAAGTGAGAAAAAATATAGGACTCTTTTTGAAGAAAGCCCGGATTATAACTTGCTTGTTGATTCGACTGGCACCATAATTGAGGTAAATCATGCCTTAACTAATTTAACTGGTTCCTCTGAAGATGAATTAAAAGGCGTTAATTTAAATAAATTGAAATTAATACACCCCGAAGACTTGGCATTCCATTTAGGAAATCTCTTCATGGTAGTGGGTGGAAAAAAGGTTGGAACATTTGAATCCAGATTTTTGGACAAAAATGACAACTTACACTGGGGGCTGGTGAACATGACCCCCATTATGAAGGATAATGAAATTTCTCATGTTCTGGAAATTGTAACGGATATAACTCAACAGAAAATCGCTGAAAACCGAATTAAATCTTCTTTACATGAAAAAGAATTACTGCTTAAAGAAATACATCATCGGGTTAAAAATAATATGCAAATAATCTCCAGCATGCTGAATCTGCAATGTATGTATGTGGGGGATGATGAAGTAGCTATGATCGTTTTAAAGAATAGTGATAACCGGGTGCAGAGCATGGCCATGATTCATGAATCAATCTATGATTCTCCAGATTTATCACGTATTGATTTTGAGGAGTACATTAGAAAAATAGTTACTTACCTTTACAACACCTACCAAACCCAGCGAACACAAGTTAAAACTGTAATTGACGTTGAGGACGTGAAATTCAATATTGAGACTGCAGTGCCTTGTGGTTTGATAATCAGTGAGCTGGTCTCAAACAGCCTTAAACACGCTTTCCCCAAGGGGAAGAAAGGGGAAATCCATGTTTCACTGCACTCCTCGGATGATACTTACCAGCTAACCATCAGCGATAATGGTATTGGGTTACCAGAAGATAGTGAAATCGGTAAAATAAATTCTTTTGGCTTAGAACTTGTGAATATACTTGTAAATCAGATTGAAGGTAAACTGTCACTTGATAAAAGTCATGGCACTAAGTATACCATTAAATTCAAGGAATTAGAGTATAAAACAAGATTTTAAATCTCCATGCTCATCTCTGGGGCATTAAAGCCTAAATCAGCTAAACTATTAATTGAATAAGTAATAAAAACTTAATTTAATATTCTCAATCAGAAAAAATAAGCCTCAAACCCCACCTATTCAGTTCATTCACCTCATTTTTCATTTCTAAGAATATAAAAAAACCTATTATTCTGTATTTTTAATTCCAGGAACTTTTTAATTAAAAAAAATATAAGTGCTTGTATATTAGAACAAAGATTGAATGTCGGTTATCTAACAAATAGAATAGAGGGTTAAAAAATGAAATGATGATAAATAATCTCTCTTAACTACCCATACAGATTTATAGTATTTTTTATTCTGGTTGCATGTTTATATATGTCATTAACATTTTCTATGGGCACTCTCTCTTCTTTTTTTGAACCTTTGAAGTTTTCCTGCTTATCAAATAGACCAAGATATTTTTGTCTTCCGTCAAAATGCATTCTACAGATTACTTTAAGTTGATTATCATCCAGTAAAACTCCACAATAATTTTTTCTATCCCTAATAAAGACTCTCTCAGGGTCAATTATTTCACTTAAAATGGACTTGACAATATAATATCCTTCCCATTCTTCTTCCGTGGTAACAATTTCACTTTTAGGGGGTTTTACTTTAATTTCCCCTTCAGATTCTCCACTTTTTTCTGTAGAGTGTCTAGCGATTTCTAACCGTTTATCAACCTGTTCATTGATAAATTCTTTAATCGCAGCTTTAATAATCGGATTGAACTGTTCTTTAGCGTTTTTAGTTAATACGCCTTTATAAACTTGTTTAGCAAAAAATCGGATAAAATCATCTGATGGGTCTTTAAGTTGTTCTGCCATTATTTTTTTTATTTCACCTTTATATTTAAGCTCACTAGCAGATTCTAAAATGTTTTGCATATTAAAATTAGATTTAGTGAATTGTTTAAGTGATTCTATTTGATTATCTTTAACATCTCTCAAATCAAGTTCGAAAAATGGTTTTTCGTCCATTAAATTAGCTTTTTCAATGTCCGTATAGAATTTATAAATAATTCCATTGGTTAAAATTCCAAATTTGGCTTCTGTTTCAGTAAAATACCTTCTCAATTGGGCGGCGTGTTCTTTATCAAGATCTGTATATACTGGCTTACATTCCATCAATATGATAGGTTTGTTGTTGATTATAATAGCATAATCAACTTTTTCACCTTTCTTTTTACCAACATCCGCAATAAATTCAGGAACTACTTCTCCCGGATCTGTGTGATCATAACCTAAAACTAATCTAATAAATGGAAGTATAAATGCAGTTTTAGTGGCTTCCTCTGTTTTCACTTTGTCTATTTTTTCATCTATACTTTTAGAAAATTGTTTAACTTCTTCCTCCAAACCCATTTCAATTCTCCCCCTTTATTTACCATTTAACAATATGATACTGATTATTATATAATGATTAATTTATATTTATTTATGTAGATAACGAAAGGAACAATTGGCCTTAAATTATGAATTAAAAATTAACTCACTCTTCAACTTTTCAACTCATCTTCATAACTTAACCTATATATTTAACATTCTGGAATAATATCTATATTAGATTTAGTAAGTTTGGGGTGATTTGTATGGATAAAGATGAATTTGTAGAACAAATATCAAAGGGCCAGGAAAATGTTGTTGGTGTGGAATTTGATGAAAATGAGGTTGATGTGGTATATGATGTAACTGATCCGGATACCGGTGAATATGATCCACTAGTAGTCATTGATACCGCAAACATGGCCCACGAGCATAAAATAAACGGTAAATTACTTAGTTTGAATTTCTTTGAAGATGGAGATCTCAGATGTGCACGTCTATGTTTAAACATTGACATTTTGAATGATGATGACTTGCTTTTATAAAAATCAAATTTATTTTATTTTATTTTATCATGACCGCTATGGCTGAATTTAATTGTTTTCTGTAAAATAAACATATTTGAAGCCTGAAAAGGCATAAAAAATGGTTTTTAAAATTTATTGTTATGTTATGATTCCTCATAGTATTCCGGGCTTTGCAGCATGGAAGGATGGGCATGGTAGAGGATTGCTACATATGCTGCAGAGACTCCTCGATTTAGATCCTGTTGTACAATTCCCTGGTCCCCGGTTTTATTCCAACTGGCAATACTTTCTTTTCCCCTTTCATTCCCGTATTGGAGCATGTTATTCAGGTTAGAGTAGTGGAAGTCATGTTTTTTAGGAGATAGTTGGTTTCCTATTTGCCAGTACTTTTCTTTATCCTTGATCCATCCACAGTGCGGTGCAGAGTAAGTATCAGTGATGTAGTGTGATGCAACACCGAAACACCAGGCTGCTTCCCGATAATCACCCTTTTCATAGGCTACTTTCCCCTTGTCCAGCCAGGTATTAGTTTGAGGATAACTGCCCGGGTATCCGTGATTGATTTTATCATTGGGGATGGTGTCTGGATAGGTGGATCCTTCCTTCATCACCGCCAGGTAGGGTTTAAGATTTTTCTGCACATCTGAGGGTAGGTTAATGTTGATTTCGTCCACGATCTTTTTATGGGCAGCCCACTCCCAGGCAGTGGCCGGTGCAGCCATTAAAAAAAGTAATCCAAAAAATATAGCTATTTTAAACAGGTTTTGCCCGTTAAATCTCCCTATTAAACCGTTTTCACCCATTATAACTCCCTTCTATGAACCCAGTTCTACAGAGGAAACTATGAGTTCACACCCAGATAAGTTGGGTGCCCAGTTAATGTGACCAGTTTCACCATAAAAATCAAAAAAAACATTATTGTAAAATCATCATGAAAATGCGGTTTCCCGAAGTACCACTTTGAGTTAAATATTCACTGACTGAAAAGTGGAAGAAATAGTGATTCCAGTTTAGAGTACGTTTCGGAATGGGCCTCACCGTATTTTGGAAGATAAAATAGATAGAAATAAAAATAACGAATCAGAATACTATTTATATATTTAGGGAAGGGGTTTAATATGAACAATAAGTTACTGTTGATGGGTATATTTATCCTTGTTGCCATTATAAGTGCAGTCTGGCAAGTATTGCTTTTAAATAATGTTAATACACCTGCATTAATTCTGTTCGTTGTCGGATTTCTATTTTTACCATTCCTGGCCGGATACAAACTTAACATTAACCAGGCCGCTATTTATGCCATACTTTTAACCGTTACCTTCATAGTAATAGACACCCTTATTGTGAACGTGCACCTTGACTGGCTTCTGGCCTACGGGGATAACGCCACCAAGTTTATGACTACTGGTTTAATATACACCGGGGATCTTTCCTATCCTTATCCTTCCCCCAGAAACAGTGTAGTTATGTTTTTCGTGTTTTTAATCGCTACCACTGCTGGGAATATAGTGAGTAGAAAGAGGAAAAACCAAAAAGAAGCTTAAAGCAGTGGGGATTCACAGTACTCGGGTATGGAACTGGAACCGGACAATTACTGTTTAAAGTAATTTTATTCTTTTTTATTTTCTTCAAAGGGGCAAGTGTGAACAATAGCCATTTTTACAGAGTTTACACTGTTTATGATCTGTTTTTCAACTATATGCGAGATTTTGTGGGATTCCCTGAGTTTTAAATCCCCATCAAGTTCAATATGCAACTCTACTGAAACATAGGGACCCATGTTATTTAATTTCACATCATGAACTCCCTTAACATCATCTACAGACATTGCTACTGTTCGTATTTCATCTAAAATTTCCTCAGATGGTATTTTACCCATGATAGTGTTAATATTGTCACGGGCAACTATGAATGCTGTTCTTATCACCATCATAGCAATGAATAGAGCCACAATAGGGTCTAACATGGTAAATCCTAGTTGTGCGCCTGCCACACCAACAAGTACAGCACCACACGAGAAAATGTCTACTTTTTGGTGCTGACCATCAGCAATGAGTGCAGGACTGTTAATTCTTCTCCCGGAACGGATTAAGTAGGTGGTCATAGTGTAGTTAACAATTATTCCAATTAAGGCCATTACTGCAGCGGTCCAATCCGGTGCTTTAAGCGCTTCATGCATTAAAAGTTTGATATAAACATCGGAAAGAATTTCATAGGCGACCAACACCAAAAATATTACAATTATTAAACCTACAATGGGTTCCGCCATACCATGCCCGTACTGGTGTTCCTTATCAGCAGGTTTCATCCCAATTTTAAAACCAATGAAAGCCAGAATAGAAGTAATAACATCGGAAAGAGTGTGTGCAGCTTCAGCAACCAATGCCGTACTGCCTGACAATGTTCCGACAATAAAGTTGAAGATGGTCAATAAGATATTCCCCATTATTGCTACCATTGAGGCTTTACGACCAGTACTTTCCCGATCAATTATTTCATTCATATAAATCACTTAAATTCCTATAAAAAATTCCGGCAGGATATACCGTTACAGAACTAAGGTAAAATCAAGATTCACATCGATTACAGAACTTTGATTAACTTTTATATAAAATAAAAGGGGATTAAAATATTAAACCCCCATTTGATTTAATAACGCCTATTATTTTGACTAAGCAAACTTTTAAGATGATTAAACTGCATATCTAGATCATTTAATCTCTCGGAAAGTTCTCTGTTTTTCATTCTTAATTCTTCAAGGTCTCGAGACATCTTATAAAGAATGTCATCGATTTCCCCCCGGCTTCTGTATGAGTCTTTTCCCGTCTTTTGGACCTGGTCAATTGCAGTGTCCATTATTTTTTTTGGATCAAACATTTTTTTCTCTCACCCTACCTCTGAAAATTTAAGATATTACCTCGCTTACTAAACCTTTACATTTAGTTTATTTTCTTATTATTTTAAAACATATAAAGGCTTCGGTGACCCCTAAGGCTTTAATTAGGCTTAACTAACATCATTAGGGCATCCTAACAATTCAAAATAAAGAATAATTCAATGACCCCCATAATGGTTTACAAATTCAACTGGTGGTTAAAGCCCTTTTAAATATAGTTAATCCTTCTTCCAGTTGTTCTTTTGATATGTTCAAGGCAGGAAATATGCGGATTATGTTGCCCTGGGTAACATTCAGAATGAGGCCCCACTCCAAACATTTAGAATATATGGATGCCGCAGTATTTTCGTCCACCATCTCCACCGCAATCAATAACCCTTTCCCCCTTACATCTTTTATAAGATTAGGATATTCATTTTTCAATTTAGTTAACTCTGTGAGGGCGTATACTCCTACATCCCCAACATTTTCCCAGATTTCATTGTCCAACATATATTTGATAACTGAATAGGCAACTGCACAACCTAAAGGGTTACCACAATATGTACCACCATGATCTCCCTTTTCGAGCTTATCGTGTATTTCTTCAGAGAATGCAAATGCTCCGAAAGGGAAACCTCCGGCAATACCCTTAGCCATGGTTAAAATATCAATTTTAACACCATCGGACATGAACATGGGTCCGGTTCTGCAAAATCCAGTTTGAATTTCATCCACTATTAAAAGGACATTATTTTCTGTGCATAAACTAGATAATTTAGCCAGGTAATCTGAATCAGGTACATTGATACCACCTTCACCCTGTATAGGCTCAACTATTACCGCCGCAACATCTTTGTCTATTACTCTTTCAACTGCCGTGATATCATTATACGGAACGAATATATGATGGGGAATTAGGGGATTAAACTTATTTCTATGGACATTTTGACCGGTTGCAGACACGGTGCTAATAGTTCGCCCATGGAAACTTTTCTCTGTAGATATAATATTCAATTTCCCGGTTGCTTTTCTTGCAAGTTTAATTGCTGCATCATTAGCCTCTGCACCACTATTTGAAAAAAATATACGGGTTAAATTATCAGGTAGTATCTCTCTCATTAGTAACAGAAGTTTGGACCTTGCTGGTGAATAGGTTGCTCCAGAGTTGGGATTCTGTATAATTTTTTTACTTTGCTGGCAAAGGGCTTCGGTGATAATCGGATGGGCATGCCCTAAACTGGTCACTCCCCATCCTGCAGTAAAATCTAGATACTTCTTACCATTCTCAGCATAAGCATAGACTCCTTCACCTTTTTCTATTGATAACCTTGCTTTTTTAGCAAAAGAGGCGTAGCATTCATCTTCAATTTCATAAGTGTTTAGTTTTTCCATGGTTAGTCCCCAGATTTTTGGTAGTAAGTTATAGCTCTAATTTTAGATGAAATAACTTCAGTTAAGATTTAGGGGTTTCCTCAGTAGTTTTTCTGTATATTTAGAACCTTCACTTTAAAAAGTAGAAGATTCCATTATATTGATACACACGCTAGATACTCATTTTTTAGGATTGGCATCAATTTAACTATTAACAAAGGTTTATCTTTTAAATCCCTTTATTTTTCAATTTTTCCTGGCATTCTGGACAAATATACGTATCTTGGTCAGTTTCATAGACTTTCTCACAAACTTCACAGATGGCATCTATAAATCCTGGTTTTTTTGTTTTTATGCAAAAATCATGTAAAGCCGAATCCACAGCACTTTTACCTTCAAATACCTTTTTATTCTTATCTGCCATTTTATAACCCTCTTAAATTGTTTATATGTAAATCAATAAAGGAAACAAAACCTGATTCAGTTGATTCAATAATTCTTTTATTTTCCATAAATTATAACTCCCTTTCCGTCTTTGAAACCTTTTGTTTGGCGAAATATTTCCTTTGAAACATTAGTGCGACATTTACCAGACTTATTAAGACAGGAACCTCTATCAGGGGCCCTATTACTGTGGCGAATGCCACTCCGGATCCAATTCCAAAAACTGCTATTGCAACTGCTATTGCAAGTTCAAAGTTGTTACTAGCTGCTGTAAATGATATAGCTGTAGTTCTGGTGTAGTCAGCACCTAATTTATATCCTAGGAAAAATGTGATGAAAAACATTACCACAAAATATACCACTAGAGGGATAGCTATGATAACCACATCTAAAGGTATCTGAACAATGTAATCTCCTTTTAAGCTGAACATTACCACAATGGTAAATAGAAGAGCTATCAAAGTTATGGGGCTTATTTTTGGTATGAATTTTTCATGGTACCATTCCTTTCCCTTGATTCTAACCAGGAAGAACCGGGTGAAAAAACCGGCAATGAATGGTATACCTAGGTAAATGAAAACACTTTGGGCTATCTGCAGGATATTAACATCAACCGCAGTTCCCTGAATTCCTAATAATGGTGGTACGATGGTGATGAAAAACCAGGCGTATACACTGTAGAAAAGGACTTGAAATATGCTGTTTAGAGCCACCAGACTGGCCGCATATTCATTGTTCCCTTTTGCTAGTTGGTTCCAGACTAAGACCATGGCTATGCAGGGGGCTATTCCAATTAGAATCAATCCCACCATATACTCTGGATAGGCAGATAAAAATATTATGGCTAGTGCAAACATCAATAAAGGGGCTACTATCCAGTTCTGGAACATGGCTAATCCTAGAACTTTCCAGTCACGGAATACATGGGGTAACTCTTCGTAACGAACCCTGGCCAGTGGAGGGTACATCATGAGTATGAGACCAATTGCAATGGGTATGCTGGTGGTTCCAACCTGAAATTGGTTCATTATGCCCTTAAAATCAGGCCAGAAGACACCCAGAGAAATTCCAAGGACCATGGCCAGAAAAATCCAAAGAGTTAAAAATTTATCCAAAAATCCCAGTTGGGGAGTATCCCCTATTTCATCAGTTACTGGCTCTATGTCTACAGACATGATTTTCATCTCATTTTAAGGCTTTTTCAAAGGCATCTTTATGAAAACCTGATGCCATTTCCTTTTTACATTCTTCATCAGTGAATAATCTCATTTTGGCAGCTCTGCAAGGGTAATGTTGTAATTTAAGTCCGGCCTCGATAGGTAAATTCTCTAGATCCGGAACACCTGAATATTTGTCCAAGAGGTAATCGGCTACAA
The DNA here is from genome assembly GCF_029848115.1 of Methanobacterium formicicum. Taxonomy (NCBI): domain Archaea; kingdom Methanobacteriati; phylum Methanobacteriota; class Methanobacteria; order Methanobacteriales; family Methanobacteriaceae; genus Methanobacterium; species Methanobacterium formicicum. The sequence continues at coordinate 28,946 of NZ_JARVXG010000023.1, forward strand.
ATGTTGTTGAACCGCAAGGAGAAGAACGGACTACATTGATATCAACAATTTGATCATTTTCAATTTGTATATCTACTTCAGGCTTTCCAATTTTAGAAGTGAACTCGTCAAATGCTTCATTACCATTTTCTTCCAATTCACACATTATATAAGGACATGTTACATTTTCATAGACTTCTAATTGATTTTTAAAGCCTTCACCCCTCCATGCCGCTACAATTATGCAATTTACATCTTTATTAACCAGATCCACCAGATCCAAGGTGAGATCCGGATGTTGAGTGTAAGTTATCAGGATATTGGCATCCTTTATCTTTGCTAGTTTATCTTCAGGAATGTCTATTTCATCCATGAACATAGCGGTCGGCTTTTCTAATTCAATAAATTCTGTTTCAAAATTTTTTTTAATATTTTCAAATGCCCTTTCCCCGTATGGTCCATCAGTAACTATTACAACTTTTAACATGATTTATGCCCCTTATCTACATGAAAATTCTTTATCCCTTGGTCCGCAGCATCCTTCAAACTCTTCCGAGAAATTACAGGAGTCATCATTGGGTATCATGTATGAATAATACAAATCTTCTAGCCATTCCTTTAATTCATCCCTAATTTTTAGAAATAATTCAAATTTTTCTTCTTCTGTGCCTTCAAAAACTGATGGATCTTCAAATGGTTGTTTGAAGTATTTTTTACCCCCCACAAAGAATGGACATGCATTATATGGGTTTCCGCAGACAGTTACAACGTAATCAAATTCTTGACCTTCAAATTCTTTCAGACTTTTAGATCTATGATGAGAGATGTCAATTCCAAGGTCTTCCATACACGTTATGGCCAGTGGATCAACAGCCTGAGGTTCACTCCCGGCACTATAAACATCAAAAATATCCCCATAAAGATCCCTGAATAGTCCTTCTGCCATTTGTGAGCGTGCTGCGTTATGAATACACATAAATAAAACTCTTTTTTTCACCATTCAATCACCTAAATGAATATTATCCTTAATAAGGATGTGTGCCTATCATGTTCGAAATTGTGCCATTATGGCCGTCCCAGTAAAATATCACTCTATTTAATTAGTTCTATTAATTTTTCAATAGTACCTGTAATTTCAGGGTTTTTAAGACTGTAATGAATCCATACACCTTCTTTACGCCCTTTAATAAAACCCAAGTTTTTTAGAATATTCAAGTGATGCGATATACTTGACTGGGGCTTATCGAGAGCGTGCATTATTTCACAGACACATAATTCTCCATCCGATAGTAAATACAGTATTTTGAGCCGTGTTGCATCGGATAGTGCTTTAAGTTTCCCTGAATATTTTTCATAGTGATCATCATCAGGTAATGACCCCATAAGTTCTTTAATTCTTTTCTTTTGATTTTCATTAGGCCTATCTTCGCCTTGAATTTGGCAACCTGTCATGATACCTCCCATATATCCTCATAATCTATGAATATGTCGTTCTAATTTTATGTTAATTAAAACCATATATCAACATATGTTGATGTATTGATAAAGTGGAATATATAAATATTTGGGGTGTTATCCCTTTATTTTTCAGTCCAACAAAAGGAAAATACATGGAATAAGTGTAAAATTACGATTTTTCCATTAGCACCAGGAAATGATAGAATAAAATATTCAGAAGGGAATAGTAACATTTAAAGAGGGTTACTACTAACTTAGTAGTTGAAGTGATATTGTTAAGGGAAAATATGATTTTAAACAGATACCTCTTCCTTTAACCGAGTGAAAGGTTTTTAAATAAGGATTTGGCGGGTTGTCTTGGTTTTTTTTGTTTCCACCTGCCTAAATTGAATTGGAGTGTGAAACATGAAAAACGCTTATAAATATGGTTTAATTGGATATGTCCTGGTTATGATCTGCAGCACACTTTTTCCAGTAATATTCGGCAATGAACAACTCCAGGCACTGATAATATTTCCCCTAATTTTAATTTTAGCCTACTGGACTAAAATGAATGGTAAAGAGTTGGGTTTGGAATTTGGAAGGTTACGAGATTATATCTGGGCCATCCTGTATCCTCTGAGTATTTGTCTGGTTATTATTGTTATTGCCCTGGTAACCGGGAACCTGGGTGGAATAAAATACCCCAATGAAATGACTGGTAAAATTGTTTATCTCTTTTTATACACACTTATATTAGCATTCGCCACTGAAGAAGGTTTCTTCAGAGGATGGCTTTACGGGATACTGGAAAGAGGTAAAATGAATCCCAAATTAATTCTCCTACTCACGGCCTTGGCCTTTGCCTCCTGGCATTTACCATTATTCTTCCTGAATTCCTCGTTCAACTGGAGCATGCTTCCCATATACATCACCGGGGGGATTATTGGAGGAGTGACCTTCGGACTCCTACGTTACATTTCCGGTTCTATAATTGTGTCATCATTCTCCCATGCCCTATGGAATACCATAGTTTACATTCTATTTGGCTTCGGCAGCAGCATCGGTATTTTAGGGATTAAAGCAACCAACATCTTTAGCCCAGAAAGCGGATTGTTAGGATTGGTCTGTGGTTTAGTTTTCACGGTTATTTTATGGGTATGGGCCTCCAAAAAAGTAGGTTTCAATTATCCAACCAAGCAAGAATAGAATTTAACCTGATTTAAAAATAATTCCCCAATCTTTCTTTTTTTTATTTCCCAGTGGTGAATTAATAAGGATCAGTTTAATTCCTTAAATATCCGGAAAAATATGATGGAATAAAGTAATCAAAAGGGATAACCATTTTTCACCTAACCCTTTTTAGCATATCGACCAAATATGGCAGGCATTAATAATTCGGGTACTGGATGACTATATAAATCATCTTAGAACATAATATCTACTAGTACTAGGGGGATACAGGGAGTATGAAAATGAACCGGACATCAACTTCTAAAATAACTGAACCAGGAATGATAGCATTAGCCACCCTCATCTTAGTGGCAGCAGTGGCCAATCTTAACTTATCCGTGGCTAACGTGGCCCTTCCTTCCATAGGTCTGGTTTTTAATGCTTCCCAGGTCCAGATCAACCTGGTGGCTGTGGGCTACTCCCTGGGCCTGGCAGCATCAGTGCTATGGTTCGGTGCCCTGGGTGACCACCACGGTAGAAAGATGATGCTGATCCTGGGGACTCTACTGGCCATACCCGCCTCCATCGTCGCTGGTTTTGCCCCTTCCATCGAGATACTGATCTTGGCCCGTATCATTGGTGGTTTAGCTGCGGGAATGGCTTTTCCCACTACACTGGCCCTTATAACTGCTTTGTGGGCTGGACAGAAACGAACCAGGGCCATAGCCCTGTGGTCCGGTATTGGGGCAGCCATTGCTGCTCTGGGACCCATAATCTCCGGATACCTGTTAACCTTTAATGACTGGGGTTCGGTATTTTTAATCACCTTACCCCTGGCGATGGTAGCCCTACTGATGTCCATTAAGTTCATCCCCAATCACATCAGCGAGACAAGTGCTCCCGTGGATAACTTGGGAGGTTTACTGTCTCTCCTTCTTTTAGGAACATTGACTCTGGCCATTAACTTCGCCCCGGTGCCAGACTCTGGAATCCTGATAATTAGTTTCCTAGTCATCGCTGCCCTTTCTGGGATTCTGTTCATAAGGCGCCAGCGCAGGGTGGAAAATCCCCTTTACGATCTTAAAGTTGCCAGTCGCAGCATTTTCTGGGTAGCAGCCTGTGCCGGGATAATAGTTTTCGGAGCCCTGATGGGTGCCATGTACATTGGTCAGCAATTTCTACAGAACGTTCTCAGCTACTCCACCCTGGATGCAGGACTGGCAATTTTACCAGCCGCATTATTCATGATTTTAGTGGCACCCCAATCTGCCAGGCTCATTGAATCCCGTGGCTCCCGTTTCACCCTCCTGGCCGGTTACCTCTTCTGTTTATTGGGTTTTTTAACCATGCTATTCCTGTGGCAGGACCACATACCCTACTGGAAGGTGGGATTGGCCTACTCCTTTGTAGGAATTGGGGTGGGATTGGCGGGAACTCCTGCTTCCCATTCCCTTACTGGTTCTGTTCCTGTGAAAAGGGTGGGTATGGCCTCGGGAACCGCAGATCTGCAGCGTGATTTTGGGGGGGCTATAATGACTTCCATATTCGGTGCACTGCTCACCGCCGGTTATGCCCGGTCAATTGCCGCACAGATTGACAGTTTACCGACCTATGCCCAGCAGCAGATAACCAGCACCGTGGAAACCACCCTACAGAAATCATTCTCCAGTGCAGCCACCCTGGCCCAGCAGCACCCCCAGTATTCTGCACAGATCATATCTGCAGCCAAATATTCATTTTTAGCCGGGGATCACTGGGCTTACCTGGCCGGGATTATTGCCATCCTGATTGGAGCCGCCATAGTATTCTTTAAATTCCCCAAAAAAGAGGAAGAGGAAAAATTACTGGCCCAGTACTGTGAAATTGACGCTGAAAATTAGTATTAGGACTAAAAAACAATATTAAAACTTAAAAACACGACAAAAATGTTGCCGGGAAAAATTTAACCACTAACTATTTCCATATGATTGTTTTCCATTATCCTAACCATCCGGTAGCATTGATAAATTTTGATTTTGACCCCCAGTTTTCGTTTCATTGCCAATGATAGGTTAATAAATTATTTATTTTTCAGAAAATATCATATTGGATATCTCGATGTATATTGCTGCATTTACGTAGAAAAATGCATATAACACTTATAATAAAAAAAATAGTGACCAATAAATTTTTTATTTATATTTAAAGCCCCCTAAAATCTAAATAAGATTCTTGATTAATGGTACGGGCTATTTAATCTTTCCCATTAATAAGCCTTGGTAGGGAAAAAATAACAGTAATGTTAGGAGGGGGAAAAATGCGAGTTACAGCCCTGATTGAAGACACCAAACCGGATAATTCAGATTTATTTTCTGAAAAGGGATTATCAATCCACATTCAAAGGGACGATGATAACATCCTCTTTGACACCGGAGTAACCGGTGCTTTTGTAGATAATGCCCTTAAATTAGGAATCGATTTGGCAGCGGTTGATGTAACCGCCATATCTCACGGGCACTTTGACCATGGCGGGGGCCTGGGCAGATTTATGGAATTGAACGAATCCTCCCCAGTTTACCTACGCCCCCAAGCAAATGGGAACCATTTTTTTAAAGCATTTTATTTTTTAAAAAAAGATGTTGGCCTGGATAAAGAGTTATTCGCTGATTATGCAAATAGGATTCATTTAATAAACAAATTAACTGAAATTGCCAGGGATACCTACCTTTTTACTGATATGCCCCTGAAATATCCTGCTCCTGCTGGTGGAAAATATCTTTACGTGGAAAAAAGTAACCAGCTGGTCCCTGATGATTTTTCCCATGAGCAGATGATGGTTATCCAGGAAGAGGATGGAATGGTTATTTTTTCAGGCTGCTCACATCACGGGGTGTTAAACATGGTTGAAGCCGCCCTTGATCAATTTCCAAACACTCCTATAAAGGCCCTTTTTGGAGGATTCCATTTTATTGGCCTTCCTTTTTTAAATCACACCGCAGAGAGTAAGGAAAACATTGAAAATATCGGGATGAAACTGGCAGAATATCCAATAGAACGGGTTTATACCGGGCATTGCACTGGTAGAAAGGGTTATCCTCTTTTGAAAAATGTTCTGGGAGATAGTGTGGATTATTTTGCCACGGGAGATACTGTAAAGCTATAAACTAAATTTCATTCTTCCAGACACCCTCAAAATGACTGTTTAACTTGTTTTTAAGCAATTTTTATCCATCTTTTTGGCCTAGTTTAGGGATGGATCATGAGAATCCGCCTCTTTTAGAAACCTAAAGTTCAGGTTGATATAATATGAAAACACCATATAATAATAAGCAATAAAATCTGGGAAAACTCATTTTACAGGGGTGGGAATATGGATAAGGTAGAAATATACTATTTTTCAGGTTCCGGTAATTCATTGGCAGTAGCCCGAGATGTTGCCCTGGAGTTAAATGCTGTTTTAACCCCAATTATGGCGGTTATTGACCAGGAAAGTGTAGATACTGAAGCCAATATTATAGGGTTTGTATTTCCCATTTATGACTTTAAACCTCCCCAGTTCATGGAAAAATTCATTTCCAGAATTAAAGATATCCAGTCCAAGTACATTTTCGCTCAATGCACCTATGGAGTAACCCCCTCTAAATCTCTGAAACATCTGGAAACAACCATTAATTCATATGGCGGGCACTTATCTGCAGGATTTGCTGTGGGTATGCCCCAGAATGGCTTAGGATCCAGAAAGGTGACTGAGACTCAACAGGAAATAATGTTCAGTCAATGGAAAAACAGGGTAAAGAAGGTTTCTGAGGTTATAAAAAACAGGCAAAAAGGGGAAATAGAGACCAGTATCCTGTTTTTCCATATGTTTAAAACACAAAACTTGAAATTAATCCCGGTTTATTTAACATTCCTTAATCAGGTGCTCTTTAAAGGTGTGGATTCACTGGCCTTTACCTCCAATGAAAACTGCACTGGCTGTGGAACTTGTCAAAAAATCTGCATCCAGCACAACGTTGAACTAGTGGATAACAAACCACAGTGGTCGGATCACTGCATAAGTTGTTTCGCTTGCCTAAACTGGTGCCCGAATGGATCCATCAACCCGGGAGACTCTGATCTGGGTATTAAAAATTATCATCACCCTGAAGTGAAAATTTCAGATATGATCCTCCCCTAAGTTTTTGACTGTCCACTCCCTGAAAATGGCTTAATCCATTAGGTAGAACTACATATCAAATATTACCATCACTTTCCCCCATAATCCTTACCGAGTTAATATCAACTCTGATTAGGAAATAGAAAGAAATAATGATTTTGAGCTCCATATTTTATTATATGTAATCAGTTGGAGGTGTTTAAAATGGCCCCCCATTGTGATACCATGGACGGACCGGTTGTTAGTGCCTGTAAAAAGGCTTTAGAAATGATGGATGTGAATTATGTACTTCCCTTTGTACCTGAAACTGCAGAAAAAGAGTTAAGCCGAAGTTTTAATAAAACACTTAGGGCCCGGAAGTTAGGTGAAGACGCCGCAGAAGTTGCGGATCTCTGGTTCTTTGAAACCGCGGTGCGACTACATCGTGAAGGTGAAGGAGCGCCCTACACCGGCCTTAAACCAGCAGGTTTGGATTGGGGGCCAGTTGTGCCTCGAGCAGAGGCAGACATTGAAAAAGGAGATCCCAATGAAACCATAGGGTTTTTAAAAAAGGTTTTAGAAGAAGAATTGAGAAAAAAATTTAATAAGGCCATGTCCCTTAAAAATTACGACCTGGAAGATGTTGAAGCCGCCAGAGAATACACTGAATCAATGCTTAACTTTGTCTTATCCTCCCACCATACCTACAAATACATAATTTCCGGCGAAAAACACTAAAAAAATTATGCTAATCCAAAAATGCGATAAATATAGCTAAATACACCAGGAAAAGTCCCACATTGAAGGTCAGACGTTTCCGGAAGTCATGTTTAAGGTACAGGAAATCCACACCTACAATTAGAGCAATGAAAATCACTAAAGATAGAATTTTAACCCATAGTTCAACCATTTTTTACCATCCCCTCATTCCATTATAATATACCATAAATCTCATAACTATTAAAATCAACTTCTTAAAGCTTGTATCTGGGAAGTAAACAATTTATCTATATGCTGAATTACCAAAGATACATATAAAAAAGTTAAACACCATAAAATGCAGTAAAAACAATTACCATAATAAATCTGGGGATTATAATGGCAGACTGGAAAATCATCGGACTAGGTGGACTCCTTAACGCAACCTTAACTATCATTCTAATTATATTATTCTACCCTCTCTTCTTTTTAGGCCCGTTAATGGGAGGGTTCCTGGCAGCATACTTTAGCCAGAAATATGAAGATTACAGTAAAATAGATATAAAAGACGGGGCTATTGTGGGAACAATGTCCGGAATGATCGGTGGTCTAATTATCACTTTAATATTGATAACCGGATTTGAAGCCATTAACAGCCTCATAAATTTAATATCCCTAAATGTCAACCTGATACCCGGGGTTGATGCCGTGGTAGCAGCTTATGTTATTCTTCAGCTATCCCTAATCATAAGCATCACTCTGGGAGCCCTGGGCGGATTAATGGGAATACGGGCCAAAAGTTGATATTATTTTAGCTTTTATTTAGTATTCTAAATAAAAACAATGGAGGTTAACTTGATGAGTAAAAATATAGTGGTGCTATCGGCCAGCCCCAGAAAAGGCGGAAATTCAGATATTTTATGCGATCAGTTCATTCTAGGAGCAGAAGGAGCAGGTCATAAGGCTGAGAAAATTTTCCTGAGGGATAAAGAAATCAACTACTGTGTGGCCTGTGATACCTGTCAGGGAAACGGTGGTAAATGTGCTCAAAATGATGACATGGGCGAAATCATGGATAAAATGGCTGCTGCTGACGTGATTGTCATGGCCACACCAGTTTACTTTTACACCATGAACGCCCAGCTGAAAACACTCATTGACCGAACCTATGCCCGCTACACTGAAATCAGTGCCAAAGAAATGTATTTCATTCTCACCGCAGCCAACCCCCAAAAGGAAGCCATGGAAAGGACAGTGGAAGGTTTCAGAGGATTCACATCCTGCCTTAACGGTGCAGATGAAAGGGGTATTATCTACGGAACTGGCGCCTGGAATGTGGGTGACATCAAAGAAAGCGAAACCATGGCCGAAGCTTATGAAATGGGGAAAAACGTGTAAGGGAAAAGTTAACCACAATACAAGCTCATTTATTCCTAATATCCTAAGGTCAAAGTAATATTTCTCCTTAAAATACAGGATTAAAAACCGTAATGAGCGTGTTGGAGAGGTTTTAATGAAAACTAACTACATAAACCCGGAAAATATGGTCAAACCCCGGGGTTACTCCCAGGCAATATCAGTCAAGGGAAATCACCAGACAATTTATATTGGTGGACAGAATGCGGTTGATGAGGAGGGAGTTCTAGTAGGAAAGGGTGATCTTAAAAAGCAGACAGAACAGGTTCTATCCAATATTGATAAAATTCTAGAAGAATGCCATGCTAAACTGGAGAATGTGGTTAAATTCAACATTTACCTTGTTCAGGGACAGAATCCACAGGAGGGCTTTCAGGTTTTCCAGGAAAAATGGAAGGGGAATATTAATTTCCCCACTGTAACCGTTCTTTTCATATCCGGACTGGGTAATCCCGATTGGCTGGTTGAGATAGATGCCGTGGCCATAACCCCGGAATAGATCCCTATTCCGATGTTTTTGACTCTATCCCCTACATAAACAGGGTTTGAAATAAACTGATTTGATGAAAATTCCAAGTACCCCCGAGAGCTATTTTTTCAGGTTTTCCTGCACCCGGAAGAGGACCATCTTTCTCACCAGGTCCAGGGGTACCGGTTCATCCAGGGGAAATTGTACGGTCCCTTTTGATGTGTTGTAATGTGAAAGTTCTTCTTTGAAGGCCTTTATTGCAGAAGGGGTGGGATAAAATCCTATATGATTTTTATAGGCAGCAAAATGTACCAAATTACCTTTTAACCGGAAAGTGGGCATTCCGTAGCTAATGGTTTCTTCAGCTTCGGGTGCTGATTCCCGGATAGTTTCCCTCATTTCCTCCAAAATGCCCTGAATATCTGGGGGAAATGAAGATATGTACTCGTCTACTGTTTGAATTTTCTTTGATACCATGGATTCAACCTCCCGGAAGATATTATTGGATAAGAATAAAGATTAGGAATATTTGAGGGGCACTCTAAAGATATCCGATAGTAAGGCATGGATAAAGGATAGGGGAATTAAAAAGGTGGCTAAAATCATACTGATTTCATAGGATAAACTGCTCCTTGGGTCTGCTTTACCCCTCAACCGGTTGAAAAATGAGCTCCAGGGAATACCATAGGTGTTTCCAATCATTATGGTGCGTATGGATCCCAGGATACCTTTGGCTTTGGATGGCCCATAGATTTCCACTATACGTTCCCATGATTCGGGGGTGGGGTTTCCACGGGTGTCGGCGTAGTGCTGGGCAAACATCACTGCCGGGAGTTCCGGGGCAGGGACATCTTCCATTATACCATGGAGCATTTTTTGGATTTCTTCACTGGTCATTCCACTCTCCAGGGCCCTTTTGGAGTGAGCATAGGAACACAGGGCACAATCATTGACCTCCGTCACCCTTAACATTAGTCTTTCCACAAATTTTTGGTCTAATTCCCGGTTCCTTCTGGCTTTAAACATAAATCTAATGGTCCGCATTCCCTGGTAAAATATCCAGTAGGATTCTCTAACTGAATAAAGTTCCCGCCCAAATCCGGGTTCTTTTTTCGGGTTAACTTCTCCTTCTTTGGTCTTCATGACTTCTCCCCAGATTGCTACCCATGATAGGTGTGATTATTTTTTATGAGTGGGAAAGTATTTGAAAGTTGGTATCATTCCTTAATTTAATCAATTGCCCTGATTTATTACCTTCTATTCCTTCGGTTAAGGTTGAATGATTTCTATTCCTTTAAAAAGCTTATTTATCTCTGGTAATTTCTGTAAACTAAACTAAGAGAGATTTTTTAAGGTCTTGATAATTCCTTATTAAAAATTATTAAGTTCCTAAAAACATGAAAAATATCAACACCCACATACAAGCTCAAAAAAACTATTAAGGACCTTATAATCCCTCCCAGCATACTGAAGAAATTAGAAAGGACTGTTGGGCCTGTTAAGTTAAGAAATGATCTTTAATTGTAATTAAAAAAAATAAGGGTTTGGTGAGGTTTAATACAGAGTATATATCTCACCGGTTTGGGCATCAACATCCACGGACCATACATACTTTTTGTTGGGGTCCAACACTGGCACATGCCATACCATCTTGTTGTTCGGTGCTTTCATCAGTTGAGGAGTTGATGCTGAGTAGTCCGTGAATCCATCGTCTTTTAACAGTTTGTTAACAATACTCATGGCCTGCTGGGATGTGATATTGGTCTTGGTGTTATTGGTTACATTGGTGTGACTGGGATGGTTGGATTCGTTGTGTTTGTAGGTATGAGTAGTAGTGGTGGGTAAGTTAGTAGAGTTATTCACGGTTATATTAGGGGTTTGAGAATTGCTATAAATAAAATAAGCCCCCACTCCCACAATGACTAAAAGAACAACTATAATTAAGGCTATAATTTTTCTGTCCATTATTTCACCTCCCCTTAAATTATTATCATCCTTACTATCATGGAGAAATATATATAAATGTAATGATGTGTTCACCTTCTTCTACATCCTTAAATTTAGTTTGATGGCCTTATTTTCCAAAAAATCAGATACAGATCACGAAAAACTTGAAAAAATAATTTTCATCCCTTATAACCCCTGTTCTTTAAGGAAATATGAAACCGCTTGGGTTGTGTTAATACTAATTTTTGCCCTTGGAGGAAAATATTTATTAATTAATAACTTAATAATAGTTATAACAAGCATATTAACTAGTGGTGTATATGATGAGAATAAGCATGTCATTGCCCAAAAAGCTTTTAACTGAATTCGATGATGTTCTGAAGGACAGGGGATACAATTCCCGATCAAAGGGTATCAGAGATGCCTTGAAAGACTACATAGTGCGCTACCAGTGGATGAGGGATATGGAAGGAGATCGGGTGGGAATAGTGGCTGTTATCTACGACCACCATTACACCGGTGTGATGGAAGATCTCACCAATATCCAGCACCAGTTCCGGGAATATATAAACGCCAACATGCATATCCATATGACTGAAAATAAATGCCTGGAAGTTATAGTAGTCAAGGGAGACGCCCAGCAAATCAGGGACCTAACCGAAAAGATCATGAGGCTTAAGGGCGTGGAACACGTCAAACTAACCACCACCTCTGGTGGGGAAAAATTATAATGGGTAAAACCTTAAAAAAAGTTGAAAAACACACCCATTCTACATGACCAAACAGCCCAATATGTAGAAGTGTTGGATTTCCAAGGGGGTATATTTTCAATTGTGTTAGGTTCCCCTGTTGGGTAAATTATTTTTTAAACCCTATTTATTAAGCCCATCTAAATCGCACCCATACCGGGGCCCGGGGTTTACCCTTCACAATTTCATTGGCCTTTATTTCGGCTGGTAACTGTCGGGTGGTCAGGAGAATATCCAGATCAGCGGGAAGTGGAATATCAGTTACTCCCCTATTTTTTTCTAAAAATTCCAGTATCTCCTTCCTATCTAAATCACTGAATCCGGTACCTACCTTGCCAAAGTACTGACCATCTTTCTCTAGTATTAACGCCCCGAAGGCTATGCTTCCCGTGCTTTTGGTGGCCCCTATTACGTTAACATCTATGGTCTCTGATCGTTTGATCTTCAACCAGTGGGATGATCGTTTCCCTGATTCGTACTCAGAACTGGCATTTTTAAGTATCAATCCTTCATAACCCCTGTGGATGGATTCAACAAAATGGTCTTTAATTTTTTTGGAGTTTACTGTTTTAAAGGGGACTATTTTAATATGGCCCCCCTCCTGAACGACCTTTAATAATATTTTCTTGCGCTGAACCAGTGCTTTGGAGGTTAGATCCTCCCCCTGAAACCGGAGAATATCAAAGAGGTTAAGGGTTGCCGGGAGTTTCTTGGCCAGAAGGGAGATTTTAAACCTATCCTCAACATTACGTTTTAAAAGTTTCCGGAAACCCCCGGGGACAGTTATTTCCCCATCCAAAATCCAGTTATCCCCTTTTATATTTTTTTTAAGGCTGGAAATGATTTCAGGGAATTTGTATGAAACTTCTACATGTCTGCGGGTCCACAGGTCAATCTGGTCCCCTTTGCGCAGGGCAATGATCCTCTCACCATCCAGTTTAGGCTCGCTTACCCAGACACCCTCCAGGTGAACATCTTCCTCTGCCAGTTTACTGAGCATGGGCTCCAGCATTTCCATGGACCTGCACCTACTCTTCCATCATGGCCAACATTTTTTCCAGTTCTTTTTCCAGTGACCTGGTTTCTGGAGGCTTGAGTTCAGGTATTAATTCTTCACCAGCAGCTTTTTTCTCAATAAGTTCCCTTAACTGTTGGGTGTAGGTTTCGGTGTAACTGGTCCAGTCAAAATCAAAGATCATGTTATCCATCACCAGAGAGGCCTTTTTAAGGAGAGCGGGGTCAACATCTCCAGTAATGATTTCCACCTCCTGGGGTGATCGTACCTGTTCAAAATACAGTAACTGTTTCAGGAGGAATCCCTCCTCATAAGACTGTAGCATTCCGATATACTCGTTGTTGCGCTGCACCCATTTCACCACTGCCACCTTCTCCTTCCTTTCCATAACCTCCCGGAGCAGGTGGAAACTCTGAGCAGTACCCCCCTTTTTGGGGTTTTCAGTTCCCAGGTAGTAGGGTTTGGAAAGGGATATCTGGGGTACTTCTTCATATTCACAGAATCCCAGTATTTCCATGGTTCTGGTGGAGAAGGGATGGAGATTTTTTATCTCTTCATCGGTGAACTGGATGCATTCCCCGGCGATGTCTATTGCTTTAGCGATTTCGTGGGGTTCTAATTCTTTACCATCCTTTTCGCAAACCTTTTTGTAGTGAACTCGGCCACAATCTGTTTTATGGACCAGGTGAAAACCGATATGGAGGTTTTCACTGGCAGCATACAATCTGATGGGTATAAAAATAGTTCCAAATTTTATAGAGCCTGACCAAATGGATCGCATAGAAACTCATCTCCCACTGTGTATATGTTGTGAAAGAGAGTAATAGTTTGTTATAGGGACCAGATTCCGCGGGAAATATGGAACAGGACCTCTTCCTATCCACCTTCAATCTTAATGATTATTCCTTTCTGGAAACCATGTTCAGTTTAAGGCCCCGGTTATTTTGACCCCATAATTTATGAGCGTATTGCACGATTTCCAGGATGTGCTGGTATTTTAATTCGGGTGTAATAGGGAGGGTCTTTCTCTCTATTTTATAGCGGTATCTTCCATAGAATGTGGTTTTGATCTTTTTATAATCTTCATCCATGGTTGAAATATAGTAGTAGGTGTTATCTGTCTCCTTTTCCGGGTTAAAGAGTTCTTCCATTTCCAGGGTAATTTCACACAGCACTCCCAGCACCAGATTTAAATCATCCCTATCTACGGGTCTTTTCTTCTCCTGTTTATGGGCATTTACTTGGTAAACTCCGTCCAGGTACTCGTTGATCTGGCTGTGCCATTTCCGGAAATTTTCTGCAGGGAAAACCAGCAAATCCTGGTAATTCTGGAAGAGGTGGGGTTGATAAGTGACTATTGTCTTCCCCTGAACAATTCCGTAACTGTACCTCATTTTTATCAACGCTTAGACGATTATCATGTCTTTTATTTATTTAGTCCCCTTAACTAAGATTATCATTATTCTATACTACCGGTCACCGGGACCAGTTAACACCCAGGGATTCAGGAGTAACCACTTCGTTCAAGGAAGAAGGGAGAACCATTGGCGGTGAATCAATGGTATCCTGGATATAGGTGTCCAGGTAGGTTTGTAAGGGTTTATTACTGAAAATATCATCCAGATTTAAATTTAGACGGTGAATGCTTTCCATGATTTTAAACCAAACCCCTATAACCCTCCATTCTTCACCCGGATCCAGGGTCAGGTACGTCCGGTTGATCTGCTCCATCTGGACACTCATGGACTGGTACATCCTCCTGAACTCTTCTCTGGTGAAAATAATAACTTCCTCATGTTCATTAAAGTATTCAGGATGATAAAGATACACTTTCCTACCAAAAAGCACTCCCTGGCTTACTTTCAAAGTGAATCACCTTCGCTGTTGGGGTACATGCCCTAATTTATACACCCCCCAGGCCATGGGCGTTGTGGTAGAGAGTGTAGTTGAGAAGTACCTCTAAATTCACAAAAATAGAAACCTCACCCGAGACTTGAAAATAGGTGAAAATAATTTATTACCGTGAGATTAATTCCATCCTTAGAAAAACAAGAAACCCTTAAGAAAATAAAAAAAAAAAAAAAAAAAAA
>NZ_JARVXG010000024.1 GCF_029848115.1 Methanobacterium formicicum
AAATCAGACTATTTTAGGATTGAAATAAAGACCAGCCTTAACTGTACGAAATTTATCTTAAACTAAGTTATTAAGAACATCATGTACATGCGTAGGGGCCCTCATTAATTTTCGCAAAAGATAAATAAGAAAGTAGAAAAAAGATTAAAAAAGAGGCGATCATGGATGGGGGAAAAATATCTAGGATTCATAGCTGTTTTGGTGATAATTGGGCTGATTGTGGCCGTATCTGGATGCACATCTTCAAGTAGTGAAAAAAATACAAATAATACACCTAACATAAATTATTTAAATTTCACAGCAAATGGAGTTTCATTCAAATATATGTCTGATTATATGACTGTAAAACAAGGCACAGGAAATATTATTGCTGAATTGAATTATACAACTTTAGGTTCTCCAGGTTATGTTGTGAAATATCCTGGGATGTCGTTAGAGTCTTTAAAGTCAAAAATTGAATTAGAAACTTATCCTGACCACAATATCACCGAAACTAAAATAATAGGTAAGGAATTGAATTATAATGGTTATAGAATAAATAGTAAGGCTAAGTCTCCCTACAACATGACCGAAGATTATATTATATTTGAAACAGGGGGATCTTCTTATGAAATTTCAATTTTTGGAGAGTCTGGTAATTCATTAAGTTATATCATCAACCCAATTGAACAAAGTATTTATGTTTCATAACCAATAATTTCTTTTTACCCTTCCTTTTGAATCATTAGGTCAGATAATTCCTTAAATAGTTTGGTATAGTAATCTACTGTTTCTTTTGAATTAATTCAATGTTAAAACTGGGCTACTCACTATTTTAATTAATGTTGAAGACAGCCACAGGGGCAGAAAAGTCATCATAATAGGTGTAGCTTGCCCTAAGATCATTAAGTATTAATTCAATGGATAGCAATGTAAACCATACTACTTAAAAAGTTTAGATAACATAGCAAATATTAAACATCTGATATTTTTACAAGGATAGGAAAGGAAGTTTTTTTAAAATGAACATAGTTCCCAGTATTGTAGAGTAGCAGCCCCAGAATACCAGGCAAGTATTCTATAACCTTCTATAATCTACAGATTGATTAAATTGAATAATTGAATAGATTAATTGAAACTCTAATTAATTACACATTTTATAACATTTTATCAGTTTAGGAGCGATATTGAATGTCCGAACCATCATCAACCGAACTTTATGAGGTTAAACGCACACTGAAAGAACTCTCCGATAAAAAAGGTCGGGGTACTGAGCTGGTGTCAGTTTACATACCACCAGATAAGCAGATAAGTGACGTGGTCAAGCACATGCGTGAAGAGCTCAGCCAGAGTGCCAACATTAAAAGTAAACAGACCAAAAAGAATGTTCAGTCTGCCATTGAAGTTATAATGCAGCGTATGAAGCTCTTCCCCAAGCCACCAGAGAGGGGTCTGGTGTTATTTGTGGGTATGATCCCCCGGGGAGGGCCGGGAACTGAGAAGATGGAGACCTATGTTTTCGAACCACCAGAACCAGTGCAAACCTACATCTACCACTGTAACTCCCAGTTCTTCCTGGAACCCCTGGAGGAGATCCTGGAAGATAAGGAGATCTACGGACTGGCAGTTATCGACCGAAAAGAAGCCACCATAGCCGTGATGAAGGGAAAACGAATAGACATTGTCAAAAATTTGACCAGTGGTGTTCCCGGGAAGCATAAAGCAGGTGGACAGTCCCAGAGACGTTTTGACCGATTGATTGAACTGGCCGCCCACGAATTCTTGAAAAGGATCGGGGAACATATGAATGAAGCCTTCTTAAATCTTGAAGGCATCAAAGGAGTAATTATCGGAGGACCTGGGCACACTAAGGAGGATTTTGTCAACGGAGATTACCTGCACCACGAGATCAAGCAGATGATTATCACCACCGTGGATACCTCCTACACCGGTGAGTTTGGTATCCGGGAGGTTATTGACAAATCCATGGATATACTCACCGAAATCGACATCATGCGGGAGAAAAAGCTGGTCCAACGCTTTTTAACCGAACTGGTGGATGAAAATGGCCTGGCATCCTACGGTGAAGCCGAAGTAAGGCAGAACCTGATTAACGGTGCAGTAGAAGTCCTGTTACTCTCCGAGGATATAAAAGCTAAAAGGTACACCTACCAGTGCACTTCCTGTGGAAACCAGGAAGAGAAAACCATTAAAAATGAGAAAGACGCCAAAGACGAGCCCTGTAAGAATTGTGGGGATACCATGAAACCCACTTCTTCAGAGGATGTAATTGGGGACTTTGTTAAAATGGCAGAGGAAGTAGGCTCCGAAGTGGAGATCATATCCACGGAAACTGAGGAGGGAATGCAGCTTTTCCGTGCCTTTGGAGGTATTGCTGCCATATTAAGGTACAGAATATAATTAAAGTACAGAATATAGTACTTTAAAATCCTTATATTTTTTTAAATAGGACACTAAAACTTTAGTTCTAATAAATAAATTTAATACTCCGTCTATTCTAAAAATAAAATACAATGCTTTCTATTTTTCAAAAGAAATTTGAATAACCTTTTTTAAGAAAAATAACGTTTTTTAAGAAATATTTAAAGAGAATAAGTAATTGGAATTAAAAGAAAATAAGTAATGTGGATTAAAAGAATTATCCCAGTCTACTCACGCGTATAAGTGATTCTACGGGAACTTTTTCCACTTCCTGTAATCCTTTCTTGTCTATGAGTACCACTGCAGCTAAGGGTTCTGCTCCCAGGCTGCGGAAGACTTTTATGGCCTCACCTACGGTTCCTCCGCTGGTGATAACATCGTCCACTATTATCACCCGCTTTCCCTCTACCGAGGCAAAGTTACTGCTCACTGCACCACGGGCATCCTCTTCCTTACGGTGCTTAATGGGGTGGAACACCGCCATATCTGCATCCAGAAACTCGGCCATCATGGTGGCAAAGGGGATTCCACTTACGGTAATTCCCACCACTACCTCCACGTCTCCGTGCTGCAGGGCCATGTCAGCCATGGCTGCGGAGACATAGGACATTCTGGTGGAACTACCACCCAGGCTTTTCCAGTTTATGGCAAAATCCACTGGTGCCTTTTCCTGAGATTGTTCCTTGGTTTTATCGGTT
The DNA here is from genome assembly GCF_029848115.1 of Methanobacterium formicicum. Lineage (NCBI taxonomy): Archaea > Methanobacteriati > Methanobacteriota > Methanobacteria > Methanobacteriales > Methanobacteriaceae > Methanobacterium > Methanobacterium formicicum. Next base: position 3,120 of record NZ_JARVXG010000024.1, read on the forward strand.
CCCTGGAGTATAAGCCACCGGGCAGTGTCTTTAGAGACGTTGAGTTCATCAGCTATCTCTCCAGTGGTAAAACCTCTGCTTCTAAGTTCGTAGGCCTTTTCAATAAGTTTCTGGTTCATTTATACCCCTCCTAAAAAGGATTTTAGGATAATTCATAATTAAAATTGGAATCAGTGATATTCAGTCCATGTCAATTTTTATGGGAGTTTTCTCCTTGGCAGACTTCATAGATGCTAAAACTGTTTTTAGGGCGTGTATTCCATCTTCCCCGGTGATTTTTGGTTTTTCATCCAGCATAATGGCGTTTAAAAAGGAATCCAGTTCTTCCATTAGGGGTTCATGGTGGGGTACCCTGACGTTTCGGGCGTTTTTACCGAAGATCTCCACGGTCTGGTCTATGTAGTCCAAGGAAATGATCCCATCGGTTCCTGTGACTTCCAGTTGCCGTTTTTTGTAGGGTGTGAGCCAGTTAACTTCCAGCATACCTATGGCGTTGTTGTAGAATTCCATCATGATCTCGGCATGGTCCTCGTATTCACATTTTTCCAGTCTACTACCGACATGGGCGTAGACCTTGGATACTGGGCTGTCCATGAGGTAGGCCATCACATCCACTTCGTGGATAGCCAGATCTATGGTAACACCAACATCCTTTATTCGGGGAGGAAATGGTCCTACTCGTTTAGCTGAAACTGAAACCACTTCTCCAATGAGTTTATCCCTTAAAAGTTTTTTAGCCTCCAGAACAGCTGGATTGAACCTTTCCACATGACCGGTGGCCAGTTTAACTCCCTGTTTCCGGGCAGCCTTGACCATATCCTTGGCTTCCTTCAGGGTGAAGGCTATGGGTTTTTCCACCAGAACGTGTTTTCCCTGTTCAATGGCACTCATTACCACCTCGTAGTGGTAAGTGGTGGGGACACAGACACTCACTGCATCTATTTCTGGCATTTTAAGTACGTTATCGTAATCCACAAATCCAACGGTGTTGTATTTCTTGGAGACCTCAGCCAGGGTGCCCTTCATGAGATCAGATACTGCCAGGAGGTTGGCATTTTTAAGTCGGGTGTACACTCGTACATGGTTGTGGCCCATGGCCCCTACACCAACTACACCCACGTTTACCTTATTCACTGGCAATCCTCCCCCATGCGTTTGGCAATTTCAAGACCAATAGCTTCCGCCTGGTTTACCGGACCACTCATACTATGTTTTGATAATAACTCACCCTCGGGGGTAAGTAAAATAGCCTGAAGTTTCAATTCATCTTCCTGTACCCGGGCACAAACCCCCAACGGCCATTGACAGCCTACACCCAGTACTTCTAAAACCTTTTTTTCTGCCATAATTTCCTGATAAGAATCTTTATGATTCAAAGCCTTTAAAATATTCTTTTTACCGCTATCTTTCCTGGCGATAACTGCCAGTGCTCCCTGACCCGCAGCTGGAGTCATGTAATCCAAGGAAAATCGTTCCCTAAGGTGTTCGGTAAGTCCCAGTCTGTTGAGACCTGCTTCTGCCAGTAATGTGGCCTGATATTCCCCACTGGTTATTTTTTTAATCCGGGTATCGATGTTACCCCTGATGGGCTTTATATCCACATCTTTGTGGTGGTACCTGCAGAAAGCTTCTCTCCGGATACTACTGGTGCCCAGAGTTGCTCCTTCTGGCAGGGCATCCCATTGGTAAGGGGATATCAGCACATCATGGGGTGATTCCCGTGGAGGCACGGCCACAATTTCCAGTTCATCATCCAGTTCACTGGGAAGATCCTTTAAACTGTGAACTGCAAAATCGACCTCCTCTTCTAGCACTGCTCGGTCCAATTCCTTGGTGAATATTCCCTTAGCATCTATATCATAAAGCTGAGAGTCTTTAATTTTGTCTCCAGTGGTTTTTACAACATTTACATCTATTTTCTCATCTGTTAGTTTTGATAAAGAGGTGATTATACTTTTGGTTTGAACCATAGCCAGATTGCTTCCCCTTGTACCTACCTGCAATGCATCATCTCCGAATGTGGCGAATTTACTGAATTTTAAGTATAAAAGTTTGTCATTTAAAGCTGCTACCTGACATAGCAAACTTAGTATAAGAATCCTTAGTTGATTGATTTTCTATGATCTTTAATAAATGTTGTCATGGTGAAAATTAATCACCCCTATTCTATTTATACTGTGAAGTTTTAGGTTTTCTCCACTGTGGTTATCTTCTGCCCAATTCTGAGAAATTTGAGCGATAGATGAGCAATATATTTTTGCCCCCAGCATTTTTAGCTTCTCCTACTGCTAAATCTATATTATTTTGATAAATTGAACCCCTATTAATCTGTTTATTTAAATTATACCCCAGATCTCCGGTTAATACCAAGGGGATCTCCTCATCCAGGCTATCCAAGAACTCCACCAGGGAATTTTCATCAATCTCTTCACAGGTGACACCGTAACTTCCACCGAGTACTATTGCTGGTTTATCATAGGATTTTATCATGTGGGCTGATCTTTTTACGGCAGTAACATTTATACCTGGATTTATTTCCTCAATAACTACTGTTTCACCCATTTTTAGGAGTGAAGTCCGGCCAGGTAAGCCTTTAAAGTTTTCCAAGCCTCGAATTATGGTTTTTGGAGGAGTTCCCATGGCTAAAGAAGCACTTATGGCCGAAAGAGTGTTTTCAAGATGATATTGGGCTGGGGCAAATGTGGATACTGTAAATGAGGTGTTCACAAGTTTTCCATCGGTTGTTTTAAGATCAACCACTTCCACTTGGAATGTGGTTTTATGAAGGTGGTAATGGATATTATGGGCCCAAACATTCACCTGACCCGTATCATTTTCCTTAATTGAATAAGTATTCGTTTTTTCCCGGGTAGCTGGATCCAGGGAGTAATTTTTATGATATGAATCATGATCACAGATTACTACCTTACTGGCAAACATCTGCTGCTTGGCTTTACTGGCACTGCTGGTTCCCTGGGCAATGGTGTAATCTTCCACTATATTGGTGATGATTCCCACATCTGCCAGACCTGTTCCCCCCAATGAACTTTCAAATATACAGATATCCGGTTGGCGGGCTATATCTTTATACAATTCCTGGGCAAGTCTCCAGGCAGTTATAATACTGGCCGGAGTTATGCTGATATTCTTTTGAAGGGTAGTTTCTTCCCCATCAAAGAGAACTTCAACACCCCGGCTGCTTAATAGCAGGGGATTTTTATCACGATATATTTCTTTGAGCATGGCCACTACACTGGTTTTACCCTTCACTCCGGTGATCTCCATTACCGGTACCTTTATTTCATTCTTTAAAAGGTATTTCACTGCCTGATGATGGGTCATGTGGGGCGGGATGGATAAATTACAGTGCACTGGAGCTATTACCACTAGTTCAGAATTATCATGCCCAGAGTTTGCATAAAAGGAGTCATCCACCAGTTGAATGTGGTTATTTTCCAGGAATGATCGATCCTCTTCCTGCAGGGTATGGTATATGTCCCAGGCCAAAACCTCACAGTTTTCCCTTTTAGAAAATTCAAGGGCCAATGTGCTTCCACCGTGGGTCATGTCCACTATAAGTACTTTCATTTAATTTATTCCTTAGTTTGTTTGCTAACTGATTCCACCCTGGATTAACTTTTCCCGGACTTTACGGTAGAAGTCTTTGGTTAGGCGCACGAAATAGGCACAGTTATCTGATTTGCGGAAGACAATTTCATCCATGTAATTAATTTCTTCCTCAAACTGACCGTCGATAACTGCTACCCCCTTTTTACCTTCCCGGAGAAGCTTCACCTTGATGATGCTCTCGTCAGAAACAACTGTAGGCCGTGCTCCCAGTTTAAAAGGACATATGGGGACTATTATAAAGGCTTTGACCTTAGGATCGATAATGGGACCTCCCGCAGACATGGAATATGCTGTTGATCCACTGGGTGTGGCTATTATGAGTCCATCTGCACGGAGTTCTTCCATTATCTCGTCATCCACACTGATCTGGATGTGGAGCATTTTAGCGGGTTTGCGGGTCATGAGCACTACTTCATTTAGTGCGGGGGGTAGTTCCCGGTTGTGCCATACCCGTAGCTGGTTTCTTCTTTCCACAAAATAGTTACCAGCCAGAACTTCTTCAATTGCTGTAAACGCGTTTTCAGGATCTATTTCTGTTAAAAATCCCACTGTTCCCATGTTAATTCCTATTAGGGGAATTTTTTTGTGGCTGATGAAGCTCTGAGTGCGGAGGATGGTTCCATCTCCTCCAATGGCCACCACCATATCCACTTCCATATCCTCCAGATCACACTGTCGGTCCTGGTACTGGGTGAGTTCCCGGGCCAGGGGAGTGTCCAGCACAATATCCACATTTTTTTCCAGTAAAAAGTCAGCAATAGCCAGAGCAAGTGTAACTGCTCCGGGAACATCACTGCGAGCAACCAACCCCATGATCAATTAAATCCCCTCCCATATTTTCATTATTTCGTCATGAATCTCCGTATTACAGGCAGCGATTAGGGAAGTTTTCTCCAGTACGTTTAATTTACCGTTAAGGGTGTTTCCCTGGGAGTCGGTCACCACCCCGCCACTTTCTTCTACTATGAGCTTGGCGGCAGCAACATCCACCACCCGGAGGTTATCCCTAACATCCACAAATGCTTCATAGGTTCCATTGGCCACGTAGGAGATTTCTATGGCCACAGCCCCCAGGATTCTCATTCTCCTCACACTTTTACATAGCACCTCGATCTTGGACATGTCCATCCTGTAAACATAAGCACCCATGGATATGCTGGATAAATCCTGTTTAGCAGATGGGCTCACCTTTTCACCATTTAAAAAGGCACCTTTACCCTTGAAGGCCTTATAAATATCATCTGTAGCGTAATTTTTAACCACTCCCATCTGGATGTCTTCAATGGTCAGGGGACCATTACTTCCCGGAGTTATGGGGGCTACGGCCACGGAGATCCCGTAGGCAGGTATCTGTTTCACCGCATTACTGGTTCCATCCAGGGGGTCTACTACCAATATGGCCTCGGGTTGTCCTTCACCAATGTTTACTTCCCCAATTTCTTCGCTTATGAGGGTTAATGGCCTATCAACTTCATTTAAGACATCCATTACCTTTTTTTCGGCCACCAGGTCAATGTGAGTGGTGGGTGTTCCATCCGCCCCCATTTTCACTATTTCCCCACCCTCCGGGGATCCTATAAGAGGGGATATAGCCCTTTGAGATTCCTCAATTAAATCCTGGCATACTCTGTCCCAAAATTCCTGATCTTCTCCATTCATAGTATCCTCCCCCTATAAAACCTTGATTTCAATTATTCAATCCGTTGGTTTATTAATGACCCCTTTACCCGAGGTTGGTGAGTCAGTTGATAGGGATTGGTGGTTATTTCAAGCCATTCCCTTTTAACCGGTTAAATTATAATATGTTATTCCAGGTATACCACCGCAGCCAGAGCCACTCCCTGGCTTTTTACTTTATGACTTTCCTGGGCTATGATAATTTCCCTGATGTCCAGATCCCTAACCTGCATCATGTACTTTACCATGGCTTCTGCTTCCTCCTTGAGGGTTTCCGGGTCCTGGTTAACCCCGGAGTGTTCCACCACGCATCCAAATTCATTGGAGGTGGCTACAGCTACTACTGCAGTTAATAGATCACCTGGCTGGTCCGAATGAATACAGGACAGGACACAGTTCACCATTTTACCCTCTTCAATGTGGGGTAGTTCTACTATCTCTGTGTCTCGGGGTAGTATACTGGATACTGGTATGAGGTTCACGTCACCAATCCCTGCGTCTAAAAGTGCGTTGTCAAAGGCGTTTAGTCTGGTGGGTCCTTCTGATTTTCCGGATGTTATTGAAACTTTCATGGTATCACTTGTAATTCACTTAAAAATTTAAATAGGGAAAAAAATATAGGCATTTCTATATCAGCGAGTGGTATCTATAAATATATTTATACCCTGCAACCAGAGTTATTAGAAAGCAGAGTTTATATTAATCATTATAGATTCTATTTCTAGGTTCTAAAAAAATTATTGATCCCCCGGTGGGATCTAAGATTTATACGTATATTACGGAGGTAAATAGCATGTCGACTAAGGTAGTGGAAGTTAAAACGCTTAAAGTAGGTAAATATGTGGTACTGGATGGTGAAGCATCTAAGATCGTGAATATTCAGACTTCATCCCCTGGAAAACACGGAGCAGCAAAGGCCCGAGTAGATGCCATAGGAATTTTTGATAACCAGAAGAGAAACCTGGTAAAACCAGTGGATGCCAAGATAGAAGTCCCTATAATAGATAAAAGAACCGCCCAGGTACTGGCTTTAATGGGTAGCGATGTCCAACTCATGGATCTGGAAACCTACGAAACCTTTGAAGTCCCTATACCCGATGACCTGCGTGACAAGCTGGTCGAAGGTGCAGAAGTAGGTTACATCGTGGCCATGGGCAACAAGAAACTCATGAGGATAAAAGGGTAAATAAATAAATCCCAAGGATTAAAAAGGTCAAAGCAGAACTTTAGGGGCTTAAACCTCTCAAGGAACTGAAAATAACCCAAAATCTCGGATTTACCCCAAATAAAAACTATTTTTAAGATTTATGAGGATTGTAAATGTATCTGTACACGGAAAATCCTCTTAAATTTGCTTTTTCACATGAAGAGGATGATTACTCCTCTTCCTTAACTGATAAACCCCTTTTTGGCATACTGGGAGTGCCCTTTGATAGCACCACCACCTACCAGCCAGGGGCACGTTACGGGCCTCTTTTTGTAAGGGAGGCTTCCTACAACTTTGAAGGATACAATCTATTTTTGGATAAAGGTCTACAGAAAGGTGTGTGGGACATTGGAAACCTGGAGTCTGTCCCTGGAAACTTCCAGAAAACCTGTTCAAACCTGAAATCAGTTATAACATCCCTTTTAGAGGATAAGATTACTCCTATAACCATTGGTGGGGAACACAGCATAAGTTATGGAGTTTTAAAGGCTTATGATGACCTGCAGAATGTGACCATCCTCCATTTCGATGCCCACATGGATCTGAGGGATGATTATATGGGAGAAAAATTTTCCCACGCCACAGTTATGCACCGGATACAGGATCTTGAACCCCGGCACATAATCCAGATGGGAATACGTTCTGCCTCCATTGAAGAGAGGCAATTTGCCCAGGATAATGGGATAGAATATTACACACCCCGGGAGATAAAAGAAAACCGGGAAAAGATGGAAAAAATCATCAGCCAGATAGAAGGCCCTATCTACGTTACGGTGGATATAGATGTTCTGGACCCGGCTTATGCCCCCAGCGTGGGTACCCCTGCACCGGGTGGGTTGACTCCCCATGATCTGGAGAGGCTCATTTTCTCCCTAGAGGGAAAGGAAGTTGTGGGGCTGGATGTGGTTGAGGTTTCCGCAAACTCCGTTGGAGATAGCACCTCAATTAATGCCGCTAAAACAATTTTAGATTTCTTATTCCTGCAATAAATCATGACAAAATCATTTAATCACTTTTTTAGTTAATTTCTTCTTGAATCTCGTCTTTTTCCAGATATTATATAAATATTTATAGATATCCCCCCAAATATTTAGAAATGTTAAAAAATAGTTAGAAATGTTAAAATTACAATAATGATCACTAGTAAAAAATCGTGCTTCCAGGGATATTCCACCAATGATTGAAATAATACGAATGATCCTTGGGTTTAGATGAAAAATAGGAGGATTGTAAATGTACAACCGAGAAGTTAAGCTTACTGGACATATTATCGACTCACTCACCCTTCCCCGGGCCCTGGATCTCATTATGGACATGGGTGGTGACTTTCAGATACTGGAATTCAAGGTGGGTAAACGAAAAAAAGACACCAGCCTGGCCCGGATCAAAGTTTCTGCCGAGAGCGAATCACTTTTAGGTGAAATTTTAGATGAACTGGCCGAAATAGGGGCTATGGTGGTGGAGATCCGTGAAGTTAAACTGGAAGCTGCCACCAAGGATAAAACTCTGCCTGCTGATTTTTATTCCACCACCAACCATCCCACCTATATCCGCTTCCAGAATGAGTGGATACCTGTTGAAAACATTGAAATGGACTGTATGATTGTGGTGGATCCGGAAATACCTAAAGCCATCATCAAACCCATTGGTCAAATCAAAAAAGGAGACCTGGTGGTGGTTGGTCGTGAAGGAATTAAGGTCATGGCCCCTCAGAGGCCCAGGGGTAAGAAGGGAGTGTTTGAGTTCATGGGAAGTGGTGCTTCCTCGGAAAAACCCTTACAAACCCTCATTAAAAGTATTGCTCAGGAAGTACGGGAAGTGAAAAGCCGTGGGGGTAAGATCGCCGTGGTTGGTGGACCAGCCATTATCCACACTGGCTCTGGCCCGGTGCTGGCCCGTATGATCAAGGAAGGTCTGGTGGACGTGGTCTTTGCCGGTAATGCCCTGGCCACCCATGATATTGAGAGTGCACTCTACGGAACGTCACTGGGGATATGTGTGAAGAGTGGGGAAGCTGTGGCCCGGGGTCACCGCCACCATATTTACGCTATAAACCAGATAAACCAGGCCGGCTCCATACGGGACGCCGTGGAGAAGGGCGTGCTTACAAAGGGAGTTATGTACGAATGCGTAACCAACAATGTTCCCTTTGTACTGGCTGGATCCATACGAGATGATGGACCACTCCCTGATGTTATAACCGATGTTATTGAGGCCCAGGATGAAATGAGGAAGTATGTACAGGGTGTGGATATGGTGATCATGATTGCCACCATGCTTCACTCCATAGCCGTGGGTAACATCCTCCCCTCTCAGGTTAAGAGTATCTGCGTGGATATAAACCCGGCAACAGTTACCAAACTAAGTGACCGTGGTAGTGCCCAGGTACTCGGTATTGTTACCGATGTAGGGGCTTTCCTGCCCATGCTTTATCATGAAATCAACCACAAACCAGGAGATTAGATAACAAAAACTGTTATCTACTCCCTATTGGGGGGGGGATTAATTTTTTTTATCAAACAGTTCCCGGTGGGAATTGTATTACAGTTTATTCCAGTAATTAAATATTCCAGTAATTAAAGATTAGCACTTGAATCAATCCAGAGGGATGTGTATGATTAAAGGAAATCTCGTAAACCTTTTTACCGAGGAAATCTACCCCGCCGAGGTGGAAATTCAGAAGGGGAAGATAAAGTGTGTCCGGGAAGTTAAGGAGGAGTTGGATAACTACATTCTCCCGGGATTCATCGATGCCCACATCCATATTGAAAGTTCCATGCTCACTCCCTCCCGTTTTGCCCAGATGGTGGTACCCCACGGAACCACGGCAGTGGTGGCTGACCCCCATGAAATTGCCAATGTCCAGGGACTGGCCGGGGTTAACTACATGATTCAGGACGCGGCCAACGTCCCCCTCCAATTTTTCTTCACCGCACCATCCTGCGTACCCGCTACCCCTTTTGAAACCTCTGGAGCAGTTTTAGGCCCTGAAGAGATTGATAATCTCCTCCAGAGGGATGATGTGGTGGCATTGGGGGAGATGATGAACGTCCCCGGAGTTATAGGGGGAGACCCGGTTGTTCTGGAGAAGATCCGTCTGGCCCATGAACATTCCAAACCAGTTGATGGGCATGCACCCCTGCTTTCAGGGGATGATCTCTGCAACTACATAGCTCGTGGCATATCCACTGAACATGAGTGCAGTCTCCGGGAAGAAGCACTGGAAAAAAAGAGGCTGGGTATGAGGATAATGGTCCGGGAAGGATCATCCGCCCAGAACCTGGAAGAACTGTGGACAGTGGGTGGTGATTTCCTGGTGTCTGATGACCGCCACCCCCAGGATCTACTGGAGGGACATCTGGATCAGACCCTTAAAAAGGCAGTAGAGCTGGGTATGGACCCCCTGAAGGCCATTCAAATGGTCACCGTGCATCCGGCTTCCCATTACCACCTGGATACTGGTTCTGTAACCCCGGGTAAAAGTGCGGATCTGGTGGTGGTGGATGATCTGGAAAAATTCAACGTTAAAAAGGTTTTTATAAAGGGAGAGCTGGTTGCCCGGGAAGGTAAACCCCTCTTTAATGTCCAGCCCTTAACTGGAGAAAATACCTTCCAGTTGAAGACCATGATGCCCTCTGATTTTGAGATACAATCCACTGGAAATGGAGAAAACACGGTGAGGGTTATTGAGGTGATGGAAGGTCAACTTCTCACTGAAAAATCCCAGGCCACACTGGAGTCTGTAAATGGCATCCTGCCAGGCGATATTGAACAGGATGTACTACAAATTGCAGTGGTGGAGCGATACGGTAACAATCATCATTCCAATGCCTTTGTGAAGGGTTTTAGTTTAAAAAAGGGTGCAATAGCATCCAGTGTTGCCCATGACTCCCACAACATAATCGTGGTTGGTACCAATACCAAAGATATGGCCGTTGCGGTGAACACCCTTAAAAAGAACAGGGGAGGACTGGTTACCGTGGGTGAGGGTGTTGTGCATTCCCTAAAACTCCCCATTGCTGGCCTCATGAGTACCCAGAGTGCAGAGGAGGTTGCTAACCAGTTAAACCAGTTACAGGAATTTACTAAGGCTATGGGCTGTAAACTGTCTTCTCCCTTTATGACCCTGTCCTTTATGGCGCTCCTGGTCATTCCCAAACTCAAGATCAGTGATCAGGGCTTATTTGATGGGGAAAGTTTCCAGTTTGTGGATGTTATAAAGTGAATTCTGTGAATTTCTATAATTTCCCAGTTTTTAGGGATAAAAAGCTATTTATCAGTACCAAAAGACGGATTAATCTGGAATATAGACACACATAACTATTATGGGAAGAATGGTGTTTGAAATGGATATTATACCCCTGGCCTTTGAAAGTATGGGCGTGCGCTCCATGGCCACCTTCGTTGAAACGGATCAGAGGATACTCATTGATCCCGGGACTTCCATTGCCCCTAAAAGATTCGGATTTCCACCTTGGAAGGATGAATTCGATGCCCTACACGAAACCCGTGCCAGAGTGCAGGAGTACGCTGCAAAGGCAGACATTCTGACTATAAGCCATTACCATCATGACCATTTCACTCCCTTCAGTTTGGGGAGGTATCTGGACTCATCTCCCCGCTACGCTGAGGAGATGTACCTGGATAAAAAGCTATTTATAAAGCACCCCACCGAAAAGATTAATAAAAGCCAGCAAAGCCGGGCTCGTCTTTTTTTAAAGAATTTAAAGCGTTTGGGAACCAGGGATATTCACTATGCCGATGGTAATTCATTCCAGGTAGGAGACACTCGGCTTAAATTTTCAGATCCCCTCCCCCACGGTGGTGAGGGCAGCCGTCTGGGCTTTGTGGTAACCACAACCATAGAATGGGAAAATGAGAAGTTAATGCACGCTTCTGATGTGCAGGGCCCCATTTATGAAGGTGCTAAAAAAGTTATACTGGATGAAGAACCAGATACTCTAATTTTAAGTGGTCCTCCTATTTATCTGGAGGGTTTTGCCCTGGAAAAAAGGGATGTAGTGCGTGCCCAGAAAAATTTGATGGAAATATGCCAGAAAATCCCCCGGGTAGTGGTGGATCATCATCTTTTAAGGGATCTGCGCTGTTTTGATTTTATAAAAGAGGTTAAGGCAGAATCAAAGGGGGAGATCATGGTGGCTTCGGAACTTCTGGGTAAAGAGCCGTATTTACTGGAAGCAAGGCGAAAAGAGTTTTATTTTTAGTTTTATTAAATAATTAAATCAAGGAGAATGGATTTAAGGATGTTAATCTCTTAAATATTCTAAAATCTTCTTCATGGCTTTTTTATGTTCCTTGGAACCTACCTTGTTCACCACCCTGGAGGTTTCACCCAGTTTCTCCAGATATTCTTTCCTTTCTTCTTCAGAAACAATGTCTATCCGGCTGAGGTATACAAGGGCCTCGATTATTCCGTAAATAGCACGGTTCAGGGGATTGACATGTTCCTGGTTTTTAACCAGTTCCCCTACCCTGGCAGTTACCACGTTAATGGTGGAAGTTCCCAGGTGATCCTGGTGTTGGACCAGTTTTTCACGGGTGACATGGACTGTGAAAAAGGCTTCTGCCCCTTTGATAGAAAAATAGTCCTGATGTGGCTCGAATTTTGTGGTGTCCAGGTTTCCAATGGTTGATTCCACGAAAACCATGGGATCCCGCAGTATGTTCACACCGAAACTCTTCTCACGCTTCACATTATCAAAGGTTTGGGATCCCTCGTGGAGGTAAACCACCACTTCACGGGCATCTTTACAGATAACACCTATAGGTGCGGCGTTTGGAGTTCCATCCGGGTTTCGGGTGGTGACAATGGTCTCATACAGAAGACCACGTTCCATACCCACAGAATACAGGTCCAACATGGTTTCACCATTAGTTTTTAAACCAGCTATTTTTTAAAAAACATTACCACTGAAGTCATTCCTGCTGATTTATTCTTTTTTATAAATCTCTCCAGTTAGAATACCGTTGATTATACAGTCAAAATCGATTTTATCATCCCAACCTGCGTTTTCGAACATGTTCATGTAACACAGGCCCAGGACCTTTCCACCGGGCAGTAATATGTCGTCAAGCATCTTCTGCACATCAGCCACATCTACCTCATACTGGGGCATGGAAAGTCCACCCAGAAGGGCCACCACACTGCTGCGGGGATCTGCTTCTCCTGTAAACTGCATCCCCAGTGGTGTGCGTTCTATTTTGCGGGCAGAGTCCAGATCAGTTTTGGGTATAAATACTGCTTCTTTATCTCTGATTACATAGGCAAAGAGTTCGGCAAAGGGGCTGCAAACACCAGGAATTCCGGCAAAAGTAACTTTGTCTGCGTGTTCTACTTCTTTTTTGAAAGCCATCAGGTTTCCGTTTAATCCTCTGAACTTTTCTGTTTCCATCATTAAATCACCATAATCTAAAAAACAATAGGTGGAATTTTAAAAAATTAATAAAAAGCTTAAACTAGGGGAATTCTAAAACAAAGCAAACACTCAAGGTGAATGTTCATTAAATCTTAGGATCCCTTTAAAAATATATATATGATATAGGCTATCACCAGTATAATTATAACCGGAAGTAACCATATGAATACATAGAAGAAAACCACTGCCAGCACTAAGGCCACCAGTATGAGTAAAATGTCTCGAAGTTCCATATTCTTCTATATTACCATTTTAACATAAAAATATTTTCATATTGAATTAACGGCCGGGTAATTACCTAGTACCAATT
>NZ_JARVXG010000025.1 GCF_029848115.1 Methanobacterium formicicum
ACGACTCCATACTCAAGGGAAAAATGGGAAGTTCCATTGGCTCACCACTGGTTACCATTGTGGATGATGCCAGTATGGATGCCTTCGGATACTATGCCTACGATGCCGAGGGAGTTAAGACCAGTGAAAACATCCTGGTACAGGATGGTGTGTTAACTTCCCTTTTAAGCTCCAGGGAAACCGCAGCCAAACTTAACATCCAGTCCAGTGGAAACGCACGCTCCGGAGTGGGTGACCAACCCATAGTACGTATGAGTAACACCTACCTTAAACCCGGCCAGATGAGCTTCGAGGAATTGATTGAAGATATGGATCATGGAATCTACCTTAAAGGATCACGGGGTGGTCAGGTGGACACTGGTAAAGGAATTTTCCAGTTCAACGCTGCCGAATCATTCCTTATTGAAAAGGGTGAAGTTAAGGATCCCCTTCGTGATGTGTCACTTTCAGGAAACATACTGGAAATTTTGCAGAAAGTGGATGCTGTTGGCTCTGATTTCAAATTAGGAGTAGGCTTCTGTGGTAAAGCCGGTCAAACAGCCCCAGTAGGAGATGGAGGTCCTCACACCAGGGTCAGTGAAGCCACAGTGGGTGGGGCCAGTTAAGGATCTTATCTGAGTACCATCGGGTATTCATTTAGTTCAAATCTTAGCTATTCATTAGCCCTGATGGGTTTATTAGTCCTAAAGGGCTCATTAAATCTTGAAGGTTCATTAATCTTGAAAGGTTTATTAGTCCTAAAGGGTTTATTAGTTCAACAGGGCTCATTGTCCCGAAGGGATCCATACAAAAACAGGGGGATATGATGATAAGTGATGAGGAAGGGGAATTTTTAGTGGCACTGGCCAGAAGATCACTAGAAACCTACATAAAGGAGGGGGCAATTATAAAGGTCCCCGATAATGTCAATCCTAAATTGAACGAGGAAATGGGGGCATTTGTAACCCTAACTAGTGACGGGGATTTACGGGGATGCATTGGCTACCCTGAACCAGTAAAACCCCTGGCCCAGGCAGTGATAGAAGTGGCTATAAGCGCAGCCACTGGAGACCCACGTTTTCCCCCGGTTACCGCCGCAGAACTGGGAAGTATTCAGGTGGAAGTTAGTGTACTCACCCGACCGGAGTTAATTGAAGTTCAAAAACCTGCAGATTACCTTGATAAGATTGAAGTGGGATATGATGGTTTAATCGTGGAGAGAGGTATTTACCGTGGTCTTCTATTACCCCAGGTACCCCTGGAATGGAACTGGGATATTGAAGACTTTCTGGCCAACACCTGTATGAAAGCAGGGTTAAGTCCGGATTGCTGGTTACAGGAAGGAGTGAAAATATACAGTTTCCATTCCCAGATATTTTCGGAGAGTTAATTGGGAAATTTCACTCTAATGAATTTCCTTTTTTAAACCACAATGAATTTCCTTTTTTTTAACATTATTAAAAATTTAACATTATTAAAAACAGAAAGTATATCTGTCAGGCCTAATCATTATTTAACAAGGAATACTTTTTTTAGGAAGATAATCCCAGTACTATAAGTGAATAGTTGTAAGTTATTCCCCACTGATTATTTTAAGAATATTTCAGTGAATAATGATTATGTGAATGATAATTATCCATATTCTGAGTTCAAATACTTTAAAAATGATTTGGACTTGTAAAATAATTCAAATTCTTTAAAGAATTAATTCAGAATTAATTCAGTATAATAGATGTAATATAAATTGAAAAAAATGTGATTTTAATGTTTTTACCCAACATACCCACCCCGGATGAAGTGCTTGACAAGGGATTCAGCCGGGCTAAGAAAGCCGCGGCCAAGGTTCGCACCTCCAAAATTCACCGGCAGCACAAATCAAAGAGAATAGAGGAAGTAAGAATTCAAACTGCCTGCCAGGTCATCAGAGACACCTTTGAAGAGATACTGGAGAAAACACCCCATGTAGAGGAACTCCCTATGTTCTACCAGGATTACATAGATGTGGCGGTGGGAGTTGATGATCTTAAAAGATGTCTGGGAGCGTTGAACTGGGCCAACGGAGTTTTAGAAAAATTACAAAACCAGTATACTCATAAAGTAAGAAGATCACCCCCTGAAAGTGCAGCACAGGTTAGAAAAGCAGCTTTCGGTAGGATAGCCTCAGTGGTTAACCGTATCGGGGATGAACTCGACTTTTTAAACTACGCCAAGCAGAAACTGCGTAACATACCCACCGTGGACACCGAGGCCACCACCGCAGTTATTGCTGGTTTCCCCAATGTGGGTAAGTCCACCCTCATGCGCAGGATAACCAATGCTGAACCCGAAGTGGCGGACTACCCCTTCACCACCAAGGGAATCCAGATCGGACACTTTGAAAGGCGCTGGCAGAACTATCAGATCATTGACACTCCTGGGCTTCTGGACCGCCCGGTGGAGGATATGAACCAGATTGAACTGAACGCCATGGTTGCCCTGGAACACCTGGCGGATCTTATCTTATTTGTATTTGACCCGTCCCAAACTTCGGGATTCCCTGTGGAAAACCAGGTAAACCTTTACTGGGAGATAAGGAAGATATTCAGAAACACACCGGTTTTCCCGCTTTTCAATAAAATGGATCTGGCAGATGATGAAGAAAAGATTAAGTACATTGAACAACACATTACTACCGAGGATAAACCCTTGATGGTCGCTGCATCTGAAGGCAAAGGAATAGCAGAGATAATCGCAAAATTAGAGGAATTTAACCGGGAAGAAATGAGAAATAGGGGAGACTAATCTTCTTTGGGACGTTTTTTCTCTAAGTGGGTTGAATCCTTAATAGTGGAATAATCTCCCTGGATTTGGATAATTATTGAAGTTATGTGAGGGATTTCTATGGACGAGAAAAAAACAAGACTGGAATCCAAAGGCCAAGAAAAAGGAGTTAAAGCCAAAGCTGCCGAGGTTAAAGACACTGTTTCAGAGAAAGGGGAAGAGGTTAAAGCTAAAGCTGCTGAGGTTAAAGATACTGTTTCTGATAAGGGGGAAGAAGTTAAAATCAAAGCTACTGAAGCTAAGGATACGGTTTCTGATAGAAGTAAAGAAATCAAAGAAAATGCCACGGTTAAAACTGAAGAACTACGTACCACTGCCGAAAAAGTGGTTAACGATGTACTGAAAACCATTCGTGAGAAACAGGAAGATCTGGGCAAAACCATCAATGACTACACTGCACCCAACACTCCCTATGTGGATCTCGTGGACACCCCCACTGAATTTATTCTCATAGCTGACCTTCCAGGAGTGGGTAAGGAAGATTTATCCGTGGATGTGACCCAGGAATCAGTGACCATCACTGCTACCTTCCCTGCAGCCATGGAGGGGGAAGATGTAAACTACATAAAAAGGGAAAGAGGTCATGGAGAAGTTACCCGTACCCTGAAATTACCGGAAGAGATCAAAATTAAAGAGGCCAGTGCCAATTTTGAAGAATCAGCCCTGACCATAAAACTTCCCAAAATACTTCCTGAAACCCAAAAATTAGAAATCAACTAAAGTCTGGGATACTCCCAGATTCATCTATTTTTTTTATCTAAATTCCTTAAATTATGGTTTAATCATTATTTTCAGACTCATAACTTTTTTTAAATGCCGTAAATTCTAAATTCACAAAAAACTAAATTAACAAAAAATTAGCTCTTATTTTTTCAGGGAAATCCTGATTAATTATCAAAAATTAATTATCAAAAATATTTATCTAAAAAAGGGTGGGGTATTGATTTAAGGAAAAATTAGAGGGAAATAAAGAATTAATACCTAACCTTCCCAATGTGCCGGGTGCTTCCGGGATCTTCCTGGTTGAAATGGGCCAGGTAATAAACAAACCATTCCAGAGGCACTACTAATACAAATGGTGCCAGTAATGGGTTTATATCTGCATAATCCTGCATTCGGTATATTAGGTTATTCGCCCCAATTTTCTGGGAGAACTCTATTGATTTGCGGGTGAATTCATCACCAGGATAGTCCGCTTCAAGGAATACCACTGGAACATCCTTTTCCACCCGTTCAATAAGTCCGTGGCGGAATTCACCAGAATACAGTGGACAGGCATGCTTTATAGCCCCTTCCATAAACATGGTCATGGCCAGTTTATAGGCCAGCCCATAGTTGGGGCCACTGCCCATGCAGTAGAATATATCGTAATCAGCGTATTTCTGGGCCAGAGCCTTGTTCTCAGCTTCAGTCTTTTTTAACAGGTCCTGGGTAATTGAGGGAATCTTTGCCAGGTCCGCCAGTACTTCCTGGGATTGAGAGGAGGTTTCCATTCCCAGGAGGATCTGATAAAGGCACATGAGTTGGGTCATGTAGGTCTTGGTTCCCAGTATGGCAGTTTCCCGGCCTCCCCGGGTTAAAATCACATCAGTTGATTCCTGGGCCATGGTGCTTTTTTCTTCATTGATAATGGACACAGTGTACATCCCTTCCTTCTTTGCTCTTCGAAGGGCGGCCAGTGTATCGGCTGTTTCTCCAGATTGGGATGTTAAAATTACCCCTGCATTTTTTTCCTGGAGATTTTTATGATAGAAAAATTCATAACCGGTAAAAACTTCCAGGTTCCTGTTTGAAACCATGTTCATAGCATCTTTAGATGAAAAACATGTTGAAAGGGAGCTTCCACAGCCTACCAGATAAATTTTATCAAATTCATCGAATTTCTCACTCATTTCTTTCATGTGAGATTTTTCTGCCTTCATGGTGTCTTTCAAAGAGCGAGGTTGCTCCATCATCTCTTCATACATTTTATAATGCATTTTGGTCCCTCAATATGTAATAATCATAGTTGATAGTGTAAATAGGTCACCAGACTGTGGTGACGGAATTAATTGACTTGTTATTACTACTAAATTTGATCTATTTTAATAAATACTTTCTCATGGTATTCTAAACTTCTCAATTAAGTGATTGCCTTTTTAAGGTATAAAATGGCTTATTTAATAGGAGTTTGAGTTTAAATTGATTACCTATATTCATAAAAATTTAGGATAGCTTTTATACATCAGAAGGTTATGGTTTATAATTTTTACTTTTTCTGGGAAATGAATAATTTGGCCAGGCACACTGCCATTTCTGCCAGTTCTTCAACTTCCATTCCCACCATTACCATCATGGGTTCTTTTCCCCAGGCACCATGGTGGTAGATGATATCAGGAACAGCACCATTTAGATTTTCTACAGCTATTTTGACGCCCCATGAAATGGTGCTACCCTCTTTTTTGGCCACTTCTTCTGGTTCATTGCTACGATCATAACTGGAAACCCTTAAACCCAGTTTACGGCATATTTCCACTAGATCGGGGTGATATTTAATGTTAAGGGCACTGCGCCTTTCAGGATCATAGTGCATGACTCCCAAAACAAGTCGGGCCATATGGGATGAAGCACCAAAATCAGGAACTGCCACTGCACGGGGCAGGCCATGGACACTGGTTATACGTCCGGGAATCCCGGCCACATCATCTATGGTTTGGGCATCCCTTTTGGCCATTACCAGGTTACTCCGGACTTCGGGGATTAACTGTGCAAATTCTGGTGAATTCTCTAAAATATGCACGGCCCTTTCCAGCTTCTCTATTATCATGAATATGAGTTTAAAATCAATGGAATATAAGTTTTGGTGTGGGGGTTGTCAGGGAAATTTTCCAGTAAATTTGTCTCCTAGCCTACCTTCCACTGTTACATGAATATAACACCACAGCACATAATCTATCGATTAATATAATCAACACTAAAAAATCATTTTAAAGAGATTCAAACTAATTTATAGGGTTAATATTTCTTTAACTCATCTTTAACATTAATAATTAACATTTTTACTTTTCTAGTCTCTGAATATTGTCTCAAATCTGGCCGGGGGAGGGGAATATTGTTATGGGGCAACAGCAGACTCAGATCTAAAGGCACATCACCCGGTGGGTTAGAGAAGGGGTGGGTGTCCCAAATGGAGGATCAGGACTAGGACTCCCCATCACAAATTCCAATTCTAAGGCTTTTAAATCCAAAAAAGCCTCATGTAAGGGTTTCTTTGCCAAAAATAAATGAAAAGATTTATATGCACAAAAGGCCGATCTTATTGTGTCAGGAACCTCTATCTGTGTTCAACTGACACGCAGTACATTGAGGGGGCATAATACTGAAGCAACAATGGTTGCTAGCTGTGCTACTATTACTGGTAGCATCAATGCTAGCCCCTGGTATTAACTATGCCACCCCAAACCAGTCAATTTCAGAAAATTTCACGAACACAACCAATGTCAGTGAAATAGTAGAAAACACCACAAACTCAACCACTATTCAAAATACAACCACTGCGGTGGTTAATGATACAGTTATTAGTCAACAAGAAAACCAGACATCAGACACCTCCAACAACACCCAAAATAGTTCATCCGATAACAGTAATCAAACAGACACCATTCAGAATAACTCTGCGGCAGCATCAGATGGAACCTATACAAATGTCCACGGAATATGGTTAAATGTGGATGACGTAAACAACGTCAACGTCAACGAATTATTAACAGCCGGAATAACGGATGTATTCGTTAAAGCAAACCGCATATCAAATCCCACATATCAAAGCGTCCTGACGACCATAATAAACAAACTACAAGGTACAGAAATACGGATCCATGCCTGGATAACCTGTTTTGTAGATGCAAACGGGGACTGGGTTGATCCTAAAGACAGTGAAACCACCGATGCACTGGTAAATGCAATAACAGATATCACAACTAACTACAACATAGCAGGAATTCACCTGGACTATGTCCGCTACCCTGGAACAGCCTACCAATACTCCGGAGGCACAGAAGCCATAACTAGCTTCGTCCAGAGAGTATACACCACTGTAAAATCCATAAAGGCAAAAGTTGCAGTATCAGCCGCACTAATGCCGGAAGGAGCAGCCAACGCATATTACTATGGGCAGGATTATGAACAGTTATCAAATTACCTGGACTTCCTGGTCCCCATGGTCTATGAGGGAAACTACAAAGAAGACAATGATTGGATAACTTCCGCCACGGCTTACATCGTAAACCACTCCACCAAACCGGTAGTTGTTGGTTTACAAACTTACAAGAGTGACAGTAACTTAGTAGCTTTATCTGTAGAAGAAATTAACCAAGATATAAAATCTGCCTTATCTGGAGGAGCATCAGGATTTGCGCTTTTCAGATATGGTTGGTTAAACAAAGATTTCTTTGATCAGGTTAATCAGGACACAACCTTTACTGTTGATCAGATAAAGGCTAGTGCAAGTGTTGTGAGAAGTTATGTGGAATCTAATGGAAAGCTGCCGGATAGTGTTTTAGTTGGTTCAACTGAAGTGACTATGCATCAGTTTTTGGAGCTTTTGGTAACTGCAACCATACAAATCAATAATGGAGTTACTGATTCCATACCATTGGGGACTTTCAGCGCACCTACTAATCCTATTGAAGACATTAGGGCGGGTAATATTCTCATGGTAGAGTATCTCAAGATAGCCAATGATGTTAAAAACTACATGGATAGTAGTGGTAAAACACCCGATTTCGCATATCAAACCAGTTTAGGAACCTATCTTCGGTTTGAAAACCTGGTGTATATGTACAGCATGATCCTCGACTACTACAATACTAGTGGAAACAAGGCTCACTTCGCAGTAATGAAACCATGGAACTCCATTACTACTTCACCAACTACTGGATCAAATGCATTCACCATTGCGGAAATCGTTGATGCAGCAGGAAGAGTTAAAAGATTTGTGGAAACTTATCATGCTCTCCCAGATTATGTACAAATGGGATCATTACAAGTTTCTATGCCTCAGTTCCTGTATTTACTCACCACATGCACATCTCAACTAAATAGCGGCATCACCAGCCTCATAGTTTTACCCAGTGTTTCGGTAGCATCAAGTCCTCTAGAACAAATGACCAGTGGAAACTTGGATAAAACTGAGTATGTTGACCTGGCTAACCGTGTAAAATCCTTCATGGATTCCAATGGTATAGCACCCAACTACGGTTCAACATCCCTGGGAAAACTAAGATTCGAATCACTGCTCTACCTTTACAGTAGAGTGGTTGCATTCTACGGACAAAACCAGTACTTACCCAACTACGCCACCATGAAATCATGGAGTAGCGTAGTGGCTACGGAACCCTCTGTACCAGCAGAACTTCAACAGTACCTGCAGGCAACTACCAAATGCGAGGTTAACGACCCCCGTATAATTGCCCTGGCCCAGAGCATAACCTCTGGTGCAACATCCAGCTATCAAAAAGCCACACTCATCTTTAACTGGGTGAGAGACAACATAAACTATTCATATTACTACGACTCCCAGAAAGGAGCGGTGGGAACCCTCACTTCTGGAAGTGCAAATTGCTGTGATCATTCACATCTAGTCGTGGCCCTTTCAAGAGCAGCTGGATTACCGGCAAGATACGTACATGGATACTGTTATTTCACCAGTAGTGGAAATTGGTATGGTCATGTATTCGCTCAAATATATGTGAACGGACAATGGTACAATGCGGATGCTACTAGCTCCAGAAATACGCTAGGAGTAATCAACAACTGGAATACCAACACGTGGACTTATAAAGGTACCTATGCTTCGCTGCCATTTTAAACACATTCTTTTTTTCTTTTTTTTATTCCCCTTAGCGGGAGCTAGGTAAGTTCGATAAAAATCCTAGCATTCTAAAAATAAAAATCTTGCATCCCTAAAAAAAATAAAAAACCTAAACATCCAAAAAAATAAAAATCCTGAATATCCCTAAAAGTTAAATAGGGGATTTAGTAGTGTGGAGGCAATAATCTCACTACCCCCCATCAAAGTCAGTAAATTCCATTTTTAAAACCTTATCATGCTACTTCCAGCGTGAAAGTGATTAGCAGTGTTTAAAACTACCCGGGGGAAAATCAGACTCTTTAATCTTCTTGATGATCTTACAGGAGCTATCCAGGGTGGAACGGTGGTAACCCTTCACCTTAACCACTTCCGCGGCAATGCCTCTTTTCTTGAGCTCTTCCCTTAGATGTTCCAGGTCAAAGTTCTGGTCCGGGCCAATGGCAATGATATCTGGTTTGATTTTGAGGACCGTACTGAACATGTCGGTTTCACTGCCCAGAACTGCTTCATCAACCATCTTCAGCATCTGAACCACTTCCCGGCGCTGTTTTTCCGGGACAATAGGCACCCTTTTCCGGGCACGCACCGTGGACTCCCGGGCAATCACCACCACCAGGCGAGCACCTTCACCTCCCAGTTTCTTTGCTTCCTCCAGGTAAAACCCATGACCGGGATGTATTAAATCAAATGTTCCAGTAGCCATTACAGTTTTAATAGTTACACCTCTTGTAAAAATTATTTTAATATGTGTTATTTGTTAATTAACTTCTCAAATAGAGTAAATTCGCCCATAGTTCATCTGTCTTTAGTCAGTTTATTGATCTTTTTTTCAAGATAAAAATCTATCACTTAAAAAATTTTCCAGCACACAAACAGGGGGTAAGATAACCACCAAAAAACTTCAGTCCATGGTTGGGTTTAATAAACGTTAGTTTTATAAATAAAGAATTAGTGAATTGAATCCTTAAGATAAAAAAAATAATCTCTGGAGTAATAGATAAAATAAGTCCAGGGAACGTTTATTGTAAAAATCATATCTTTGGTAATTATCATGAGTTCAAAAATTGCTAGGGGAAGCCTGATCATGCTGATCGGGTACTTCATATTCCGTGTTGGGGGTTACCTTTACCGTTTTGCCACCGCATACCTTTTAGGACCTGCAGGTTTCGGGATACTTAATTTAGCCCTCCCCACACAGAGTATATTAATACAAATAGCGTCGGGGGGAATGCCCCCCGCCATTGCCAAACACGTTTCTGAATATTCTGCTAAAGGCGATGAGGAAATGGTGAAACAGGTAATTCACACCTCCCTAAAAATCGTGATTGTTCTGGGGTTGTTCTTCAGTTTGGTGATCTTTTTAATGGCTGACCCACTGGCCAATCTCTATTTCCATAAACCAGAAGCTGCTCTTCCCCTGAAGCTGGTGGCCCTGATCACCCCCTTCAGTGTGATCGTGGGTGTTTTCCGTGGTGCATTCCAGGGTGTTTTCCAGATGGGGAACATCGTTATCACCAAGGCTTTTGAGCAGATCTTCATGATCAGCAGTGCCATCATCCTTATCTGGGTGGGATTTCAGGTGGCCGGAGCAGTTATTGGTACTGCTATCGGGTTCCTTTTTTCCGCCCTGGCCGGATACTACCTGTACCGCAGGGGACTGGGTAAACGTCTAAAAAATGTGAAACTGTCCTTTACCCTTAAACAGGAATTATCCCTGGCTAAGGTGCTTATTATTTTTGCCTTTCCTGTTCTGGTAACCGGACTGGCGGAAACTGCTTTATTCGATGCCATTGGAAACTACATTGTCGGGGCTTATCTGGCCAGTGAACAGCTGGGTTTTTACGGTGCAGCCACTCCAGTGGCCCGTTTACCCCTCATAATTTCCATGGCAGTGGCCACGGCTGTTCTACCGGCCACAGCCGAAGCTATGGGATTGGAAAACCGGCACGTACTTAAAAGCTATGTAAACCAGTCCTATCGCTACGTCAGTCTGTTGGTGGTTCCCATGTGTGTGGGGACCTTTATCTTTGCCACCCCCATAATGAAATTACTTTACGTTAATTCGGCATACATGAATGGGGCCATGGCTTTACAGATATTATCGGTGGGAATGTTATTTTTCACTATCTACACGGTTTCTTCCAGTATAGCTCAAGGATTGGGAAAACCATACCTTCCCATGGTTATTTTAGTTGCGGGAGTTATATTGGACGTGGCCTTGAGTATGTATTTAGTGCCTATTTACGGAATCACCGGTGCTGCTGCGGCCACAGCAATCACCGCCCTGTTCATAATGACCACCATAGTATGGAAAACCCTTCAAGTGGCGGATGTAAAACTGGAATACAAAGATCTGGGCAGAATCGTCTTGGCTGCAGGAATAATGGGGGCAGTGTTGCTGTTAATACCTCAAAACCTCTTAATCAGTCCGGCAATTTCCGGCGCAGCGCCTTTCAGTTATATCACCTTTTTTTCCAAGTATGTGGCCTTTGCTTTGGTCATGGTGTTGGCGGCCCTGGTTTACATGGTGGCCCTAATACTGGTGGGAGGACTTAAAAAAAGTGATATAAACGCTCTTCGAAAATTAAGTAGTAAAACCGGACCATTAAAAGGTAAATTAAATATAATTATTTCCTATATGGAAAGGTTCGCCCATTGAACTGGGTTATCATAAATCAGAGTGGGCTGATTAAAAATAATCCCCTCCCCTATTTTTCTATTTTTTTTTATTTTGGATAAAACTTATTTTACTCACCTTATAGCTTATTAAATTGGCAAATACATTTTTCTACAGTCTTTAATCCTCTAATTTCCCCTTAATATAGAATATCCCAAATTATTTCCCTGATCATTGACAAAATATATCTATGATTGTGGTGAGGGGCATTGGAACCGGCCCTTACGTGGGTGTGGGGCAGGTTAGAAAGATAGAAAGGGATGAGGACCTCCTGAAACTCGTAGGGGGAGAAATAGTAGTGGTATCCCGAGCATCACGGGACATGCTATCCTATCTTCACCGGGCAGGAGGAGTGGTCACGGATTATGGTGGCCTAACCAGCCATGTGGCCATTGTTCTCCGGGAGATGAAGGTACCCTGTGTGGTGGGAACCGGTAATGGAACGGAAAAACTCCAGGAAAACACCATAGTAACGGTAGACGGCAACACTGGCAATATTTACCAGGGGTTCATGGAGAGGGAGGGGAAGAAGGATACTTCACTGATCTATCTCCCGGCCACCAACATCAAAGTTAACTTAAATGTCCCGGAAATCGCCTGGAAGGTGGCTTCCCTGGCTGATGGTGTGGGATCCATACGCATTGAAAACAGTATCATCCGCACGGGAAAACACCCCCAAATACTCCTTGAAGAGGGAAAATTAGTCCAAGTTATTGCTGATGCCGTCCGTTTGATAGCCGATGCATTCTGCCCCAAACCAGTATGGTTCCGCACCTTTGACATACCCACTGACGAGTTGAAACGCCTGGAAGGGGGCAGCATGGAACCTGCGGAAAAAAATCCTTTAATGGGGCTGAGGGGCATTCACAAGGATCTTAAAAATCCTGAAATTCTTAAGGCAGAATTTAACGCCATAATGGAACTCATTGAGGAGGGGTATGATAATTTGGGAGTTAAAATACCCCTGGTGCGTGATGTTTCTGAATACCAGGAGGCCAAAAAAGTCATGAAGGAAGTGGGACTCAAACCCCACCGTGATCTGCCAGTGGGGGCATCAATTGAAACCCCCTCGGCAGTTTTCACCCTGGAAGAGTTTATAAAGGATGGAATGGACTTTGCAACCCTGGGCATGAGTGACATGGCCATGTGCTCCCTGGCGGTTGACCGCAGGGGGGTCAGGGTAGCCAAACACTTCAACTTAACCCACCCTTCAGTTTTGACCATGATAAAAACAGTTATCGAAACCTGCAATCAACAGGGGATTGAAAGCTGTATCTGTGGATATGCTGGTTCCGATCCAGATATTGTAAGGTGGCTGGTGAAGACCGGTATCACTTCCATATCCACCAACCCGGATCAGATTCTTAAAATCCGAAAAGTAGTGGATATCGCCGAAAGGACTCTAATACAAAGGGAACTAGCCTAGAGATCAGGACACCAAAAAGATTGAAAAATTCATTTTTCATAATCAAGGGGCTATTTATCATAAGGGCTATTTTTCATAATCAAGGGCCTTTTCAAAATTTAGAGTGCCTTTGTAAAGTGCTGAACCAATTACCACTCCGTAACAGTCAGTCTGGCTTAAAAGGGCCACATCTTCCAGGGTGCTCACACCGCCCGAGTAAACCACGGGAATATTAACTGATTCCAGTAGTTCCAGGAGAGGTTCAACTTTAAACCCTCCCAGGAGCCCTTCGTGGTCCACGTTGGTGAATAGTATTCCTCCTGCTCCCTTTTCTTCCATGGTTTTTCCCAGTTCCGGGGCAGTCTGGTTGGTTTTTTCCGTCCATCCCCGTACCACTACCTGGGAGTCCTTGCTATCCAGAGCCACCATGATCCTTTGACTTCCAAATTCCTGGGACAGGGTTTCCACGGCTTCTGGCTCCTGAATGGCCAGGGTTCCAAGGATCACCCGGTCCACGCCCATGTTAAGTAAATGGGCAGCATCATCAATGCTACGGATTCCTCCACCCATCTGAACCGGTATGGAGACCTTTTTGAGGATATCCTCCACCACCGGAATATTTCCCCCTTCTTCCAGAGCCCCACCAAGGTCAATAACATGCAACACACTGGCGCCCCGGTCTTCCCATCCCTTAGCCACTTCTGCAGGATTTTCCAGTACAATCTGTTCTGTTCCTGGTTTTCCCTGAACCAACTGCACACATTTACCGTTTTTAATATCCACTGCTGGCATAATAAACATGAAAATCACCTTCACATTATAATTTCGTACTATTTTTTCGACTTATTCTTTATATTTTTTTGTTTAAGTTATACAAAAAACAGTTATCATAACAAACTATTTCATTTGACTTTTTCGTACGCATTTCTCAACTTACTTATTACATTTTAAATCAATTAGTATAAATTCGATTATTAAAGAAATTTTAACTCCAGATTATCACTTCATAGTATTTTTTTTAGATTTTTTAATAATATTAATTCTGTTAATATAGAACTAACTCATTAAAACCTTGATTTCACGATCTTTTACTTATAAAAAAATCATGAATCCATAATAATGATTGAACTTATTTTTACCCTAATCATATGTTGCCAAGTTCATTTCCAGTTAATGATAAAAAATTAGGGTAAGTAATTATCTAACTCAAACATTAAGTTAAACATTTTACTGAAAAAACATTTTCATCTTACAATTAGAGTTATTATTATAATCTTTAGCTTATACCCAATTTACCGTTTTAAAATGATGTTTGACTCAAGTTTAAATTCTGATGGTTTGATTTGCATCTTGTAAACACTGATATTTTTTTCTTTTCCTATTTCAATGATTTTTTTACTATTTTCTATATCAGCCATTGCACCCAAATAGATCGCTTTTGGTTTAGGAACAGGTAGATATATTGATTTATATTTAACATTTTTATAAGGAAAAACGTACCTCCATTCTTTTTCATAAGCCCAAACTTTAGACTTAATCAAAGCATTATAAAAAATAGCCATATTATTAGCTTTTGTAGTTGATTGAGGAAGTGCTAATCCTTTTAAAATATCTTCGGGTCGAATTTTGCCCATATATTTTTTTAAGACATTGTCAAATTCTTTATTAGAATCCGGCATGTAATCTTTCATATCAAAAATAGCTTCCTGATAAATAACAGGAAAAATGAAACGTGTTACTTGATTATCTAATCCTAATTCTTTAAAATCATATTCGACACAAAAACCTTTATGTTGATCTGAATAATGACTCCACATCAAAATGGATTCATATGTTTCACTAAAACAAGTTACATGAATCTTATTTTTTAAACCAAAATCCAAATAACCCTCTTTAAAATCCTTTTTTTCATTTTTAATACATTCATCACGTTTTTCTAACGATATATCTGGTTTAGTTTTCATACAAAGAAACTTAGCTAAATGATGAATAATATCGTTTTTTCCTCTTAGTTTAAAGAATTCCTTATTTGATACCTTAAACCCTCTTTGTTTTAATTCATCAAAAATATGTTTTAAAAGAACATTTCTAATATAGTCCTCATCTAAATCTTTCGAAGCCATTTTTAAAGCACAATCAAAAGGATCATTGAACTCAGTTGGTCTTGAAAGATGCATTTCATTATTTTTTAGGCTTTGTAGAAACCCTAATTTTTTTTATTTGAAGACAGGTTTTTTTTGTAATAAAAAAAATTTGTAAGTTTTAAGTTGTGTTTTCCTGTTTTCACTTG
>NZ_JARVXG010000026.1 GCF_029848115.1 Methanobacterium formicicum
TTTAATGGGATTAAGAGAGGATATTGGTAGTCTTTTGAAAGAGTTACTGGAGCGTGCTCCGGGGGATGTTAATGGAGTGGCTGTGCTGCGACCGGATGGTTTGATGATCTCTTCGGCCCTTCCCAGTGGTACTGATGAGAAAAGGGTGGCGGCTATGGCTGCGGCCATGGTGGGTACTTCCCAGAGAACCTGTGATGAGCTGGAAAGGGGAGATCTTAACCAGGTGGTTATCGATGGTGCCATTGGTAAGGCCATTCTGTCCTATGCTGGTAAGAAGGCGGTGCTGGCTGCACTATCCCCGGGGGAAGTGAACCTGGGACTGGCCCTCCTGGAACTGGAGAGAACCGCACTAAAAGTAAAAGAAGTCATGGAAGCATAAAAGGGAGCGCATATATCAAGAGGAGTGAATAACATGTCAGAAGAGGAAGTACAGAAAATAACAGCTGCTTTTTTAAGCGAAACTCAAGAAAATCCAGTGAATATCATACTCACCGCAGTGTTGATGGGCTTCACCAACAGCCTGTGGAAGGTCAGTGGGGAAGGATCAGGGGGAATCACCCGTGCCTTCGGTGAGGATCTGTGGGACCTGATCAAGGCCGGTTCAGTCATGTTGGGTGAGGAAAAGGACACCAGCACCCCGGAAAAAGCCCTGGAATTCTATGCTGAATACCTGGGAGGATATTTCAATATTGCCGATGAAATAAGTTACAATTTAGGTGAAGATTCCCTAAACGTCAGTATTAAAGGTTGCAAACTGCACCACTTCACCGACTACCTGGAGGCCAAGGATGTCCCTCGTTCCATAGGCTGTCCTATGGCTCTGTCATTAATCTCCCTGATGGAGGATGTGACCGGAGAGTCATACATAATTGATGAGCTCAAATCCACGGATAGTAACAGTGAAATAGTCCTTAGAGCTCTTTAAACTTATTTTAAGAGTTAATCAACACTCCTTTTTTTTATCATTTAATATTTTTTTTTACAGGTCCTAATGTCTGGTTTATTTTTCGGGGTTTTTAACACCAAAACATCACCAAAAAATTCAAATTTATACTATTCCGTTACGAATTCTATAATAATTATAATAAAAACCATGTAAAACATTTATTCTTATAATAATTAAAGAAAATTTCCTTAATTATTAGTAGAAAAATACTTATTAGTCTTTTATCATATAATTATTAAGGAAGTGGGTTTATGGTTTCCGAAAAGATTCACTTACGTAATGCTAGAGAAAAAGTTCTTACCCTCTATGACTCAGTGGAAAAAGATAGGTTATCTGTTGTGGGTGATATGGCATTTAAAGTTGCTGAGGAGTCTGTTCATGCCTTTGAAAGTCGTGAAGACCCTTATGCCACTCATCGCAGAAGTGGAACTTTTTATCTGGTCAAAACTCGCTTCAGGGATGATGAGAGGAAATGTTTTCGCCGATTGCACCGTATCTATGAAAGATTAGGTTATGGGGGAAGTAATGGTGACCTTGCACAAGAGGCAGTTTCCTGTATGGAGAAAATTGTAAGAAGGGTGGAGGGAGAACTAGATGTTAAAATCTTACCAGACAAACTTCCTGAAAAAAATCCATGAATTAACCGCCCCTATTCTGGGATTGGAACTCCTTGTAGTTTATGGCAGTTATGTCCGTGGGGAATTAACGCCTAAATCTGATGTGGATTTTTTTGCCCTGTTCCATGACCCTGAAGCTCTGGAAAAAGGGGAGGAAACTCTCTTTGAAATCTTGACGGAGGAATGTGACGGGGAACTGGAACTTCCCGCTTCTTTATATGCAGTTCACGAAGATGAAACTCCAGACAAATCCTTTTTCTATGGTATTTTAACTGAAGGATTTATGATTACCCCTCCCATCTACGACTACTTCACCAAAGTTATGGAACCCACCCCCCGAGTGCTTTACACCTATTCTATGGAAGCCTTACTTCCCAAAAATAAGGTAAAAGTTAACCAGATATTGTATGGTTATTCACAGAAGAAAGGTGATAAAAGATATGACTATGGTGGTCTTTTAAAGCATATTCAGGGCGAAAAAGTACGTTCTGGACTTTTGATTCCACAGGAACATGAGTTGGAAATGGATCGGTTCATGAGGGAAAACAAACTCAGTTTTAAGAAGAGGGTAGTTTTTGTCTGAATTTATTAAAAATAAAATTAATGAAGAGGGCTCTCATTACGTAGTAGCTCATTGGAAGTTAAATTTCATAAATAAGTGTTAAGGAGATGATAAAAATGGCCAAGGAAATCAAACAATTAGTGGTAGGAATAACCCGTGAGGGTGATATAGTGGTTAAGAGTGCCCGGGGCAGAATGTATGCCGTTAAAAAATCAGCCGACCTGGAGTTCGGTTGTGAAGAGCTGTTCAATGATGTGGAAACAGAACTGTACGCTACCATCGATACGGAAGCTGAAACCTGGGAATGTACCTCTATTGAATAGATAAGGGACACCAAAACTTAAAAATAAAGATGGAAAAACCAGGGACATGATGAGAGTGGCGGGAAGACCTGATAATGGAGGTATGAAGCCGGTACCCCTAGAATATCCCCTTGAGGGTGAGTGGATGGTTTTAAACAGTCCTGGTTCTAAAGTTCCCAGTCATGGTACGGATTCTTTTGCCTCGACCTATGCTTTCGACCTCCTGCAGGTGGACTGGACTCAAAAATCAGTTAAATTCCACCGGAAAAGTACCCTGGATCAGATCCTGGGCCGGGTGCATTTAAATGACTGTTACTCCTACGGAAAACCCATTTATGCCCCCATCTCGGGCCGGGTGGTTGCTTCTCGTGATGGATACCCCGAACGGGACCCAGTACAACCCCTCCGTGATATTTCCATTGCCCTGAAGAATGCCTGGTTCTTCGATCCTGGAAAACAGAATATTCAGGACATTGCCGGTAACTTTGTAATAATCCAGGGTGAAGGGGAGTGGGAGGGAGTATGGATCTTCCTGGGGCATATGAAGACGGGTTCGGTAAAAGTCAAAAATGGTGATTTAATAGAATCCGGAGATCTAACCGGGAATATAGGTCATTCTGGTAATTCCACAGCCCCACACCTCCATTTTCAGCTCATGGATGGCCCGGATCCACTCACGGCCCGGGGTCTTCCCTCTTGTTTTAGGGAATATGAATTATATCGTGATCAAACCTGGATTAAGGTAAAAGATGGGATACCCAAGAATAAGGATAGAATCCGTTTTTAAATCATATAACTGTTATTTTTAAAAACTGTTATTTTTATAACCTCTTTTTTTTTAATTTTTTCCCTATTTATAGAATAATCCGGGGTAAAAACCAGATTAATGGGGGGTTTCTTTTTTTTATAGGTAAATAAGTCATTTCTGATACTGGGGAAGAGCACATTCTTTCTTTTCAACTTCCGTTAATTTTATATATCATGATTAATAATGTTAAATTGATCATGTTAATAGGAGAGATGTGTATGCTAAGGCTCAAAAAAATATCTGAAGTTCCCCGAGTGGAAGATGGATTCAGAATCTTAATAGACGAATCCTGGCCGGAAGGATTAACCCGAGAAGAAGCTAAAGTCGATCTATGGCTTAGAGAGATATCCCCTCCCCCAGAGATTGATGAATGGCCAGAGGATGGTCCTTTATTCAATGAAGCAGATCTGGACCAAACAGAAAATCTCAACCAAATCCGGAGAAATACCATGATAAAACTTATCCGGAACACTGAAAAAGAAAAAGGAACTGTGACCTTTTTGTATTCTACTGTGGGGAGCATTAAGCAGTTACAGTTTTAAAAAAACCCTCTCTTTTTTATTCGACGATGCTGGAGGGGTGGTAAGTAGATTACTTATCACTCCCTCTACCTCAAATTCCTTGACCTTACCCATCCATAGTCCCTACTGGAAGTGGGCATTATGGGTGTACGTGAAGGAATACCTAACGGTACAGTGACTAAAAAATTCGTTCTCCTGGACATTGATTACATCACCCGGAACCGGGTACCAGTTATAAGGTTATTCGGCAAAGTCCTGGGAGAAGAAGAAGGCCATATCATAGCGTGGGATAAGAGTTTCAAACCTTACATCTACGTCATTCCAGAAGATATTAAGGTCTGCACCCGGGACTTAAGTGAATTAGGACTTCACTCTGTGGAAAAGGTTTACCAAAAGGATCAGGGGAAAAGGAAAGAGGTCCTGAATGTAACCTTCAAACATCCCCAGGATATTCCTAAATTAAGGGATAGGATCGGGAATTTAAACTCGGTCCAGGAGGTAAGAGAACATGATATTCCTTTTTACCGCAGATATCTTATAGATAAAGGATTATCTCCTTTGAATGCCGTGGAAGTAGAAGGCAAAGTCTTAAAACATGGATCGGCAAAGGGATCACCAACTACACCCCGACCCTGTATTTTACAGGTGAAAAGTCCTCCCACAGTCCTTCCAGAAGCATTTTTACCAGAATTCTCAGTTTTAAGCTTTGATATTGAGGTCTACAATCCCCGGGGCATGCCCCAGGCCGAGCTGGACCCCATCATCATGATCAGTTTCTCCAGTAACAGGGGCCTGCAGAAGGTGATATCCTATAAAAATCTCCCATCTGCATCTCTTCTTCACCCTTCCCCAGATTCTTATCTAGGCCCTCCTGAAGACTTTGTGGAAGTAGTGGCCAATGAGAAAGAATTACTGGAGAAATTTGTGGAAACTGTCCAGTCTGAAAATCCTGATTTTATCATGGGATACAACTCCGATGCCTTTGACCTTCCCTACATAATGGATCGGGCGGCAAAGCTGGGAGTGCCCCTCCACCTGGGAATAGACGGATCAACACCCCGATTCACCCGAATGGGATTTAGTAATGCCACCATGATCCGGGGTAGGGTGCACATTGACCTGTACTCCTATGTCCGCCGTTACCTGCACTTAGAACGCCACACCCTGGAACGGGTTTACCTGGAGCTTTTTGGCCAGGAAAAATACGACCTCCCTGGAGATGAAATCCACCTTTACTGGGATAAAGGTGACCAGAGACTGGAACGTCTCTTCCACTACTCCCTGGACGATGCCGTGGCAGTTACCCAGATCGGAGAGGAGATGTTACCGGTAAGCATGGAACTCACCCGGATCGTGGGCCAACCCCTCTTTGATGTTTCCCGCATGGCCAGCGGGCAGCAGGTGGAATGGTACCTAATCCGGAAATCTTTTGAAACCGGGAATTTAGTACCTAACCGACCTTCACCTGAGGAATTAACCCAGAGGGAAGGTAAGCAAGTGGTGGGGGGCTACGTTAAAGAACCAATAACTGGTCTCCACGAGAATATCGTCTACTTTGATTTTCGGAGCCTGTATCCCAGTATAATAATATCCAAGAACATCTCCCCGGATACCTTCACTCCTGATTATAAGCGGGGAACTTGCCATGTTTGCCCGGAGTATGGGCACAAATTCCACAAGGAACCAGTAGGCTTCATCCCGGCGGCCATGGGTAAAATCTTAAAGGATAGAATAAGAATCAAATCCCGGATGAAACAGTCCAGGGATGATAAAGAACGACAGATACTAAATGCACAGCAGGAAGCATTGAAGAGACTAGCCAACACATTCTATGGATTGTACAACCACAGCACCTTCCGGTGGTACAGTCTGCAATGTTCAGAGTCCATAACCGCCTGGGGGAGAGATTTTCTTAAGAAAACCATGAAAGATGCGGAAAATAATGGTTTTAAACCAGTATACGCTGATACTGATGGGTTTTTTGCCACTTACAACGGGTTCAAAGTGGAAGTCAACTAACTATGATTATCTTAGGGGATTCAACATATCTAGGGTTCAATATCGTAGGGTTCAACATATCTTAGGGGTTCAACAAATACATACTAAAAGTGAGATGGGATACCATGAAAGTTTTAGGAATTAACGGAAGCCCCCGAAAGAAGGGTAACACGGCTAAACTGGTTGAAAAAGCTCTGAAAGGAGCCGAATCCAGGGGAGCAGAAACCGAAATCATACACCTCTACGACCTGGATTATAAAGGTTGTAAAAGTTGTTTTGCCTGTAAATTAAAGGATGGGAAAAGCTACGGTACTTGTGCTGCCCGGGATGACTTAACACCAGTCCTGGGAAGGATTGAAGAAGCCGATGCCCTCATCCTCGCATCCCCCATCTACCTGGGAACCGCCACAGGGGAGATTAGATCCTTCCTGGAACGCCTCATATTCCCCTACCTGGTTTACGATAAGGAAGGGTCAACCCTCTTTCCCCGCCGTATACCAGTTGGTTTTATCTACACCATGGGGGTAACTGAGGAAGTGCTAAAGGAGATCGGTTATGAGGAGTGCTTTAAAACCACTGAAAGACTGGTTGAACGTATAATTGGTGAATCCGAATCAATACTGGTCACTGACACCTACCAGTTTGATGATTACTCTAAGTACGTGTCATCACGTTTCGATCCAGAAGAAAAACTGAAAAGATACCAGGAAATCTTTCCTCAGGACTGTGAAAAGGCCTTTAAAATGGGAGTCCAAATTTGCGAAAAGTAGATACTATTTTTTTTAAAATTAAATAGGTTTTTTTTTAAATAAATTGGCTTTGTAGAAACCCTTTTTTTT